>DTTO01000041.1:72133-91473 GCA_012964665.1 Fidelibacterota bacterium | reverse complement strand
CTATTTTGATAAAATTATTGATCTTCTTAGTAAAGGCAGAGCAGAATTTCCCTATTATTTTTACGATTATCAGATCAAAATTAATATTGACTTAGGGCCAGATCATCGCCTGACCTATAGCCGATTCTATGGCGATGACATATTGAGTGTTTCAGCTTCGGATCGGACCAGTGATATTGAGGGCGGTACAACCGAATCCAAGTTTGGCGTTGATTGGCCATGGGGCAATCATACTAATGGACTAACCTGGCGCTGGATCATTTCGCCCAATATTGTGGCTAAAACATTTTTAGCTAGCAGTCGCTATCGGTTCGATTTTGATTTTCTTTTTGATAGTAAAGAAACCTATATATATAATGATTCAACGATCCATAATGATTTGGCATTCAATGTGGGATATCGTGATATTATCAAAGACCGTACTTTAGAAACGGAGATCATCTGGAAGGCTAATGACAGGCACACGATTACCGGAGGATTTCAGCGTAAGGATATCAACTTCGATCTTGTCATGGAATATAGAATAACAACACTGGATACATCATTGAGCATAAAACCATTGGATATGAAAGACAGGACCCGGGAATTAGCTGCCTATGTACAGGATAAATGGGATATGTCGGATAAAATAAAGTTTCAGGGGGGCCTCCGATTCGCTCATTATAACCTTCACGACAAGGTATATGTGGAACCTCGGATTGGAATGAAATACAACATTTCTAATGAGATGTCCTTTAAAATGAATTGGGGCCGCTATCACCAATTTCTTATCACCGCAAATGATCCAGATGAGAATTTTCGTTTGATCGATCTTTGGATGGGTTTACCGGAAGACAAGCCGGCCAGTGTTTCTGATCACGCGATTTTAGGGTTTGAATATTTCTCACCTAAGAATATTCTATATAGGGTCGAAACGTACTATAAAGATTTTAATCATTTGCTTTCCTTAAAGCAGGGGGATGTATATGCAGAGAATGAAAATGAGGTCCAGTCCACACCATTTAATGAATTTTGGGATACGGACGCTTATGCCTATGGGTTGGAGCTATTGGTTAAAAAAACCTCTGGAAAGTTTAAGGGATGGGTAGGATATACATTTGCAAAAACATTTAATTACACACCGCCCAATGGCTGGTTTCCTCCAAACCATGACCGGACCCATACTCTCAATGTGGTGACAACTATTGAGTTGCCCAATTGGGTCTCTGATAATCTTGAGATGAATGCTGCCATCACAGGATCAAGCGGGAATCCTTATACGCCTATTATTGGTAGGGCCAATGACTGGGACCAAGATCTAAGATCTGAAATGAATTGGTTTTCATCCAATAAATACCTGGTTGATAAAAAAAATAGTGACCGACATCCTTCTTATTTCCGTTTAGATATAGGCATTACCCGAAAAAATAGACGATTATTTAAATGGAGATACGATTCCTATATTCAGATTATCAATGTCACCAACCATGAAAATGCTTTATCGTATTTGTATCGGACAAGAACAGATCAAAGTACAGGAAATAGGGGCGCCGTTGAGCGAGCTCCGCTAAATATGTTTCCATTCATGATATTCATGGGAATGCAATTTGACTTTTAAAAAACACATCCAATCAATCTTTGTTGCATTTATTATAATTTTCAACGGTTGTGCTGAGGGAGAGTGGGAACTATTAGAAGTGGATTACGAACCAGTCCTTAATGTGTTTGGCCTGATTTCTTTAGATCCCGAAGTAGAAAGTTTTGTCCGTGTATACAGAACAACTAATCTTTCAGAAGAATCAGAAATTTTTGTTGGGATTGATACAATTAGGTTTTCTGATCCTAAAAATAATAATGAGGATACTTGGTGGATTGATTCCCTATTTGAACCGGCGGCTATTATTAAAGATGCACAGGTTTCAATTAAAGCCAATGGGACTTCGATTCCATTCAATTTTGTACCTAAACAATATTCTTGGGAATATGAAAAAAATGTCTATCTCGATACACTTGGGACGTTTACACCACAGCCTGGGACCACTTATTTATTGGATGTAACTGTACCGGGTTATGATTCGGTTAAGGGGCAATTATTAACCCCTGAAATTCCCGTGCTTATTGATTCGCTGATACAAGATACGGTTTCAACGAAACGTACATATAAGATTGTTTGGCAGCAACTCAATGGGGGTAAGGGATACTTGTCAGGGCGATTAGAAGGTTGGTCAATAGCCTTTGAATTTGAATGCAATCCAGATTTTGATAGGGTAGTCGATCTTCAAGAAGGCACCTATACTGTTCCTGTGAGAATATGTGAACAGCGGCAGACGGAACCCGGTGAACCTGAGCCTTTTATTATTCGATTGATGACAATGGACGAAAATTATTACGAATATTTTATAAGAGGTGAAGAAGGCGGATATAATAATTTTCTATTGAATAGCGGTACTACGGCAGGGCGATCAGTTGGCATTGTAGGCGGATTGGGAGTCTTTGGTTCTGTTGCCTCTGCCAAGGTTCAACGTGTGATAATACATTACTGAATAAATGAAAATTAAAAAATTGAAATTAATCTCTGCGGTATCTGGAATATTTATTCTTTTCAATTCTTGTAGTGAAGATGGTGGTGCAGCCGAGATATTTGAAGAAATAAATGCTACACTACCAAGTAGTATTGTGTTAAAAAATATTCCTGTTGGAACTTTTACCATGGGAGGTACAACAGTCCAAAATGATGCGCCAGAGGTCAGCATTACACTGACAGCTTTTAATATATCTGAAAAAGAAATCACCAATCAAGACTATATCAATTTTTTGAATGGGGCTTACACTCATGGCTGGATAACAGTATCTGCAAAACAGACATCTGATCCTTGTGGCACCTACACAGAAAAAATGGTTATTGGCGCAGGCAATGCACCGAATGCAGGAGAAATATTCTTACAATTAGGGGAGACAGGTGGATGTACAAGCGGCGGAGAACCGGAACATATAAATAATAAAAGTTGGATTTCCTTTAAAGCTTCAAGCAATACATTTGAATTATTAGATCAGGCGAAAGCAGACTGGCCGGTCAATTGGGTTAAATGGTATGGCGCATACGCTTTTGTAAAATATTATAATGTAAGCTTACCAACAGAAGCGCAATGGGAGTATGCTGCAAAAGGAGGGCAACAATTAGCCTATTCTACAAATGATGGAACGTTAGATTTAACAAAGGCAAATTATAATGGAGATAAGCCAGGTGTTTATAATCCAAATGGACATGCCGTAGCTGTTGGTTCATATCCCGAAAACCCTTATGGACTTTATGATATGGCTGGAAACGTGTGGGAATGGTGCCAAGATTATTATAGTGAATCATTTTATACCAACGGAGCAACAGATCCTGTCAATGCCTCAGCAGGAACAAATAATAAAAGGGTCAGGCGTGGCGGTTCCTGGAATTATCACGCTTCAACATTATTAACATATGCAAGAGCTTCCGATTTTGAAAATAGAGGCAATAATCATTTCGGTTTTAGAATAGTCAAAAAATAAAAGAGACATCCATAGAAGTAGGAATTTATTTGTAATTTTCTGTATGAAGCATCTTGCTGTGAAATTATTGTTTTTTATCGGTTACTTACTGATCTTCATTCTGATTGGATGTGATTACCCTACCGATTCAGAAGCAGATTTCCAGGAAGATTTATTATTAATTCTGTATATGGACAATCCCGATGACGGTTCTTTGTATTTAGTTGATTACCCTCAAAAAGATTGTGATAGAATAAGTTTCTACACATCTGTAAAATATTTAACTACACCTGCCACAAGGGTATTTTGGACATTACCTGATGGTAATACCTTATATAATCAAAATTCCCCAATTACCGAGCCAACTATAAATTATTTTACTTATTCAAAAGATGATGGCAGTGGAGAAGAAATAATATACTTAAATGAAAATATGTTGAACGATACTCTAACGGTTATTGGATGTCTTAATGAAGATTACTGTAAATCATTAGAATTTATCGTGAAATGATGGAACAAATTTTTTAGCTTGATATGTATTTTGTAAATAAAAGATTAAATAAATAATTACCAACGTTCTCTACCAAAAAATGAAATCCTTCTGGCTCATATTATCACTAATATTTGCCTTTTCTTGTGAGGATAAAGAAAATTCCAATGGTACCTATGAATACACTGCTTATTTTGCAAAAAGTCTGGTGATTTGTGCCAACGGTTCCATGGAAATGACTATTGCGACAGATTCAACGATAACGGGATCATGGGATATCAGTGCGGCAGATGGATTTAGCGAAAAAGAGATAGGTCCCCAAATCGGCACCGGTAAATTAGAAGGCAGCATCAAAGCTGGAAAAATATTTATAAATTTGAACCCGGGATGGGCAGATAATAATATTTTGCTGAACGCTGATTATTCTAAAGATCAATTTGGAGGGAGTTGGGTGTGGTCCACGTTTAGGGGGCCAAGTGCCTCGGGTGGTTTTGGAATAAAATGAAACAGCTGTAGTTCAAATAAAGGAATAGAAAATGAAACATATTCTAATAGGGTTACTTGTAGCTATGGTATCTATCGGATGTTTCAATGATGAATGGAAACAATTATTTGACGGCCAAGGTTTTTCCGGATGGACATTTCACGTATTTGATGGCTCGCCGCCGGAAAACATCTGGGAGGTGAGGGATGAGATAATTGTCGTTAATGGGAAAGATCAATCGAACGGTGTCTTATGCACTGAAAAATCCTATTCCAACTATGAACTCAAATACGAATGGCGCTGGATGGATAGTAAAGGCAACAGCGGTTGCCTGATCCACTGTTCGATTCCAAAGACGATGAAATCGTGGCCGACTTCACTCGAGGTTCAACTTGGCAGCGGGAATGCCGGGGACTTTATCTTCCTTGGCGAAACAGCCGATGTGGATGAAAAGCAAATTACTAAGAATAAAGAGGGCAAGCCCGGTCGACGGAGGGCCAACCTGACCGACAACTCCGAAAATCCGGGTGGCGAATGGAACAAAATGCACATCATCGCCAATAACTCCAAGGTTGAGGTATACGTTAATGGTGATTTTGTCAATAAAGGCTGGAACACCTCCGCCAACGAAGGTGCCATTTGTTTCCAGGCAGAACGGGCCAACATCCAGTTTCGCAACATCCGTATTATGGAATATCTGAATCGATCATCTGAATAATAAAATAAAACGCTTCCCTTTTCAACATACTTGGAAATTCGATGGAAATACTTGAAATAAAATATTTAGATGTATATACAGTATGTTCATTATGAAGCATTTCTGGCTCATATTATTTCTAATACTTTTTGTCACATGTGAAGATAAGGACACCAATGATAAAACACCGGTTGAACAAGATGTTATGTTGGAGACACTTGTTACTGATCTGACCAACCCCTGGGGCTTAGCATTTTTAACAGACGGCAGTTTATTAATTACTGAACGACCAGGGAAAATTCTTCACTACGATAACGGCACAGTTGAAATTGTTGTAGGGGTTCCTGATATAATAGCAGTTGGCCAGGGGGGAATGCTCGATATTGCGGCCCATCCAAATTTTGCAGATAATAAACTTATATATTTTACAGCCAGTGTGGGGTCCTCATCCGCATTCAGTACGGCACTATTTAAAGGCAAATTCGAAAACAATCAACTGCAGGATGTAAAAAAACTTTTTCAGACAGATATTAAAAATAATGAGGATAAACACTTTGGGAGCCGAATCGTGTTTGATAAAGATGGGTTTATTTTCGTTTCATTTGGAGAGCGAGGAAATTCAAATTCAGCCCAGGATCTGTCCAACCATAATGGTACCATCATTCGCTTGACCGATACCGGTGAGGTCCCCCAAGATAATCCTTTTGTTTCAAACACCAATGCAAAACCGGAAATATGGTCCTATGGTCATAGAAATGTACAGGGATTGGCGTTGCACCCAATTACCGGTGAGCTTTGGTCGCACGAACATGGGCCAAAAGGTGGTGATGAAATTAACATCATTAAAAAAGGCGCCAATTATGGATGGCCATTGGCAACCTTTGGCGTAGACTATGATGGTAGTATTATTTCAACCGACACAACAATTGCCGGTGCCGAAGACCCGGTATATTACTGGGTACCAAGTATTGCTCCCTGCGGAATGAATTTTTATAATTCTGATATTATCCCTCAATGGAAAGGCAGTTTATTTCTGGGTGCGCTTGCTGGCAAGCATTTAAATAGAATCACAATTGAAGATCAAAAGGTTGTAGGCGAGGAAAGGTTGTTTACAGGAATGGCACGTTTTCGTCAGGTGATCCAAGGCCCAGATGGGTATTTGTATTTCATTACTGAAAACCCAGGGAATTTATATCGTGTACGCCCATCAAATTAATTTTGCCCTGATTTCATTTATTTTTTTTGGCGCCTTAAACTTATTTGGACAATCTGAGCAATCAAATGAAATGAAAGAGATCCATTCTGATGGACAGATTGACACGCTGTATTTTGAGTTCAAGCCGATTCATGTTACTGCATATCCACTCAATAACACCAATTTGAATGTGCCACTTGCAGTCAGTTCAATAGGCAAAAAGCATTTTCAGTATGGGCAAAAGCAGTCTGCGCTGAATGAAGCGCTCCTGTCAGTCCCTGGTTTGTTTGCCATGAATGCAGAGAATTTTTCCCAAGATCTCAGAGTTGCTATCCGTGGATTTGGTGCCAGGGCACCCTTTGGCATCCGGGGCATCCGAATACTGGTTGATGGAATTCCTGAAACAACGCCAGACGGTCAAGCGCAAGTCGACAATATTGATTTAGGATTCATTAGCCGTGCGGAAGTGTTTCGCGGGTCAAGTTCTGCACTTTTCGGTAATGCTTCTGGCGGGATGATCAACCTGATCTCCGAATTACCATCTCATACATCTTTTTATGAGGCCGGTCTTACCGCAGGTCAATTTGGATATCAAAAAGTCCAGTTCAAAACAAGCAATACAATAAAAAACTTAAGCTATGTGGTCCATGCTTCTCATAATCAGAATATTGGTTATCGAAAACACAGTAATATGAAGAATTATATTCTCAACGGCAAAGCACAGTTGAAAATTGATCCTCTTTCTAGTATTCGATTTCATGTCAGTGTCGCCAATAGCCCAACTGCAAATGATCCAGGCTCATTAAATATCGATCAAGTAAAAGCAGACCCGAGACAGGCACGGGATGTAAATGTGAAATATCAGGCCGGTGAATCAGTATCCCAGAATAGATTGAGTATGGTTTATGAAAGACAAGTCATACCTCAGTTTCATTTTGAAGGGAACCTGCATTTTACAAACCGGGAATTTGCTAATAAACTTCCCTTTAAGGGCGGCGGTCAGGTAAAGCTCAGCCGTATCTTTTGGGGTGGGAGATTAATGCTTATTAATTCTGGGAGTTTATTAAAGATACCCTATCATTTATCATTCGGACTTGAAATTGGAGACCAAGATGACAAAAGACGACGATTTGATAATCTGGAAGGGACTAAAGGAGATAAAACCTTCGATCAGTTAGAACAATTTCAAAACATTGGTGCCTTTATTCAACAGGAATGGATTTTCAACAAATCTTTTAGAGCGACTTTTGGTATTCGAAGTGATATAAACAAGTTGAAAGCCACAGATCGATATTTGAATGATGGTGATGGAACGGGTAAGCAGACCTTAAACAATGTCAATCCACTCATAGGTTTTGTTTACAGTATTAGAAAAAATATTAATCTTTACGGGAATTATTCCACTCACTTTGAAACACCCACGTTAAATGAACTGAGTAACAATCCAGATCCATCTTCCAGCGGTGGATTCAATCCTGGGCTCAATCCGCAATATGCCAAAAATGTTGAACTGGGTTTGAAAGGATTCTTTAATGAAAATCTGTTTATTGAAATGGCGGCTTTTAATATTGATGCTCTGGATGAAATCATTCCTTTTGAACTGCCAAACATCCCCGGACGTACCTTTTATCGCAATGCAGGAACTTCATTCAGAAAAGGGTTTGAATTTGGACTTAATAGTCGGTTAAGCAAAGGTCTGCAAATGTCCATGGCCTATACGTATTCGGATTTTTCTTACGGAGCATATCAAACTAAAAGTGGTGTTTTTGATGGGAATTCCCTTCCTGTAATCCCTAAAATGTTATTATATGGAGAACTGTCTTATTTTCATATTTCTGGTATCTACGGCATGATCCAACTCCAATATACAGGCGATATATATGCAGATGATGCCAACACAGTGAAAGATAATGCTTACCAATTAATGCATATGAGATTTGGATATAAAAAATATTATTCTAACCTGATGATCGAACCATTCATTGGTTTGAATAATCTGTTCAATACTTCCTATAATTCAAATATCAGGATGAATGCATGGGGTGGACGGTATTTTGAACCTGGCTCAGGATTTAACATTTACGGTGGGGTAAGCATACGATTTGAGTAGAAAAAATATCAATTGAAGCTCAGATATTTATTTAACCTTTCCATAGATTAATAACATGCGGATTGCATTTTTAGCCAATCGGGATATTCATAGTAATTTTGCCTTAAACATTCTAACCAATAAATTATCCCATCATTCCATGACCATATACCTGTCTGATCATGTAGGCAAAAAAAGGTCTGATTTTATAGAATTGAATCAACTCAGGTTTATTGAGCAAGCGCTTTTTAACGATATAGTTTTTTCCGCGATAGAAAAATTGCCACCCGCTTTAAAACGGTTTTTAACATTTCATGAATTGGGTGATCAAACAGGAAATGGGGTTATACCACTGAATGAAATCAATTGTAATGATGGTATAGAAAAACTCCAATCATCTGATCCTGATCTAATTGTTTCAATCCGATATGGCACCATCATTCAATCAGCAGCGATTGCTATTCCTCGTTTTGGGATACTCAATCTCCATTCCGGCATTTTACCCCAATATCGGGGAGTGATGGCCACATTTTGGGCCATGTTAAATTCTGATAATCATATCGGCTGTACACTTCATTATATCATTGATGGAACAATAGATACAGGGCCTATTGTTTCCATATACCAAAAAAAGAGGAACACAAAAACAGATTATTTTACTAATGTAATTGATTTATATCCTTCAGGGTGTGAACTCATTATTAAAGCGGTAAAAATAATTGAATCAGGTGAATCATTGGAGCAAAAAGAAGTTAAAGGGGAATCGGATTATTATACTTTCCCTCAAGAAGAAGAATTAATACGTTTTAAGCAAAAGGGGTATGAGTTATTTAATCAAGCCTCTTTGATTAATTTCGTGAAAAAATATTATTGCTACGACCTAACTATAGAACAGTTAGAATACCGGTAAATTATCTAAAGGATTTTTCTCCAGCTGTGATAGCTATGTCTAATCTGTTTTTTGGTGGCGGGACTGGACAGGTAGTATAATCATTAAATGCGCAGGGGAAATTAAAAGCTTTATTGAAATCTAAGATCACGTTTCCATTTTTATCAGGGTTAGAAGCATAAAGAGTTCGGCCGTTTTGGTAAGTTTCTTTCCCAGTTGTTGCATCCATAAAAATAACACTTAGTTTATCATCTTCAATGGTCGTTTCAAGCTGATAATTATTTCCGCTGTAGTTAAATGCAATTAGTCCAGTGGATTCCTGATCAGTTTGCTGTCCCAATATGTTTGAAATGGTTCGTTTTCTTTTTTCAGGATACGGTGTGTATTGACCTCCAATAACCCAATTTTTATCAATGGGGAAATAAGGTATTTTAAAAGGCTGCTCTAAAAAAGGATTTTCAAAATCACGTAATCGAAGCAAATAATTTCCGCCGCGTTTAATGATGAACCATTCAAAAGATTGCCATGTAAATACATGATCGAGCTGGTCCTGTGGAAAAGAAAATTCTGTAACTTTTATTGTACTATCTAGCATCACCGGTTGATTAAAACCAATTTTGATTTGATCACCTGTTTTGGTAATGGACCCAAAATCATTGGGGAATTTTTTAGGGAAAACAATATCGCTATTTGCTTGGGATCCAATGCTACTATAACCATCCTGGACCCAATGGAGTCCCACTAGGTTAAGGTATCCTATTCTAGATTTTAGAAAGTTCACCCGTTTCTGACGAAAGTTGAGGATTTGATTTTCATATTCTGGGTTGATGTCTATCTGCTTACCACAGCTGTATATCAGAAAGCTTAGAAATAAGCCATTAATGATAAATATTGTTTTTCTAAAATTCATAATATGTAGGTATAGAAAATAATCATTCATTTATTTCAATTTGATATATTTCTTTATAATAATTAAATATGGCATATATTCTACAATTATTAAATCCAATTATTCATAAAGGAGACAGGCTTATGAAAAGACTACTTTGTATATGCATTTTGCTTGGATATGCGTTTGTATTGGGTCAAACTGAAAGTGTCCAAGATAGTCCTCCAATTGCTGCAGTAGAGTTTTCTGGTTCCGGAATCACTGATTTGGAAACTCAAGTTTTATTCAATCGATTTCTTGAGGAGTTGACTAAAGCAAGTGATAACTCGTTAATGGATCAGGCAAATATCAACGAAAAAATAACGGGATTGGAAATTGGAAGCACAGGCTGTCTATCAGACGAATGTTTACAGGCGGGTTTAGGCGCTCTAGGTGTTCAGCAATTATTGGCGGGATCAATTAGTTTTACAAAAAATAAATATAGGGTTAAAGTGCGAAAGCTTGAAGCGTCAAAGTCAAAACCAAAGAAATATTCATTTCGTTATAAAGGCCAGCCTGATGGTTTTATTACAGAGCTTGAAGTTTTGGCATGGGAAATTATGGGGAAGGAACCTCCTGAAAGGCTCACAGGAAAAAGAAAACCAAATCAAGAATCTATGATCGAAAAAATAGTTGAAAACCCATTGTTTAGTAAAGGGCTTGTTCTTGCAGTCGCTGGAGTTGCAGGATCTTCATATGTGAAGCAGGCTAGTGGCGCTAAAACTTCGAAGGATCACGCTAATAGTATGAAAGAATATAAGCCAGGGTATGACGCTCACATGGAAAGTGCTGATAAAGCACAAAGTAAAGCAAATCTATCTTTAGTTGCTGCAATAGGTGCTTTAGCATATGGTTATTTTACTGGAGTTTTTAGTGATGACGATTGATAAATAATTGGCAGATCTTTTTTGAAAAACACATCTAAAAAATCAAAGTATAAATCAATCACAGAATCGGATTGGTGGAAAAAGAAAAAACCTCTACCCAAAGATCACCCGTTTCTTTATAGAGAAAATACTGGCAAGAAACGCAAAGTTATGAAAGGTGAACAAAATGAATAAGAAAAAAACCTGTATTACTTTTTTTACAGTAATATTAATGACAATTGGATATTTATTTGCTCAGAATGGGTCCAATAAGCAAAAACCGGAAGAGATGCTAATTGAAGGTGAAGTAGTAGATCTTGCCTGTTTTACGTCCCGTGAATTGAGCGGAGAAGGTCATAAATCCTGTGCTACGCGCTGCCTCACTCGGGGCACACCTGCAGGTCTAGTCGATCAGGATGGGAATGTATTTGTAATTATTGGGCCTAGTCCAGGTTACGCACCCTATGCCGCCCAAACCATTCGGCTAAACGGTAGTGTTGAGGGGGGAAGAATCAGCCCTAAAAAAATGGAGGCCAAGGCAGGGAAAACATGGGAGGAAGTGAAGCTGAGCGGAGGTGCTCCGAACACGAAATAATCATTCGCTGGATTAATCGTCGTTTTTGGATTGAATAATTTTCTCTAGATTTTTTCATGACTAATGGAATTGATTATATATCCATATGAAAAAAGTAATCTTTATTATACTAATTCAATTTTCTGGATGTATTACTCCCAAAAGCACTTATCAAGCAGAAGATTTCACCTGTTATCCAAAGGCAATTTACCTTTTTCGCCACGCTGAAAAACAAATCATTGAAGGTGAAGACAACCCCGAATTAACCAGGGCGGGTTTTGCTCGTTCCAATGTCCTGGCACAGGCCATGGCAGATATTACGCCGGGATTGATTTATTCCAGTGAATATACCCGTACACAGCAGACGGTGGCACCACTAGCAAAACAGTGGAACAGCGACATTATTATTAAAACAGCAAAAGATCCTGAGGCTCAGGTTGAAGCTGCACTTTCCAACTGCAATCAGCATGTGGTGATTGCAGGTCACTCCAATACAATACCAAATTTGATTTCTTTGTTTGGGGTGGAAGAAGCAATTACTATTGAGGATAATCAATATGGGGACCTCTTTATCATTGAATGGGAAAATGCCAAACCTCAGCTTCGAATTGAGCAGGTGGGCGAATAGGATATGATGGATGACTGAAAAGATTCAGATATTAGAAAAATACAGGCGCATTGCGGATAATAAAGAATACGCGGAAATTCGGGATTTATATAAAAAACATTCTATTGCCGAGGATAATCGTGATTTACCTGGCCTGATTTCTACCCTTACAACCGATTGTGTTTATGAATTGGTGCAAGAACAAGTACAATGGGACGGACATGAAGGTGCTCAGGCATTTTATACAAGTTTGCTTTCTGCTTTTCCAGATATCCATTTTGATCTGACTGACATTGTCATTGGACCACAAGGTGTTTGCGAAGAGGCCGATGTAACTGGGACCCACCTGGGTGAATGGCTGGGAGAAAAACCAACCGGAAAACCGATCGATTTTTCAGTAATTATTTGGTTCCCTTGGTCCGTTAATGAGAAACTGTTTCAAGGTGAAAAAATCTATATTATTGAAAAAACAGAAATGAAAAAGATTCATGAATAACAAATTAAAATTTTTATTTGTCTATCTATTGTTATTCTGTTCCCAGATTGTTTCTTGCAGCAAAGAACCGGTTAAGCCCCAACCAGAGGCCATATCAAAACTTGGGGTGAAACTTTATTCTGGTTCAGATAATGATAGTCTCTTGGTTGAGATCAATCAAAAGCTTTCTCTTAACCCGAATAATTTAGATTTACTTTTAGAAAAGGGAGGAAAACTGGAGGGATTAAGGAGATTTCAAGAAGCGATTGCATTATATACCCATAGCCTAAACCTAAATCCAAATACGACAGAAATTTTGAAAAGGCGAGGACAACGCTATATTAGTATCAGGTATTGGGATAAAGCGATAGAGGATTTAACCCAAGCTGGTATATATCACAATTTTATAAAAGTAAACAATTTGAAGTATACTGATAATCTCAATTGGGCAATTTGGTATTATTTGGGTATGTGTTATTATTTTAAAGCTGAATTTGAAATGGCCTTAGATGTTTTTCAAAAAAGTTATGAGTACAGTGCTGATAATGTATCTTTATTAGCTTCTATCAACTGGGTTTATAATTGTCATAGACGACTCGGCCGTGATGAAGAAGCACAAAAAATTGTTGCTCCAATTCAAGAAGGGATGGGTTATTCAGGAAATTATTACAAATGTATTCTTGTATATAATGGGTCTAAATCACAGGCAGAAACAATCGATTTTGAAACGGCAAGTGGATTCGAGCTTTGTACAGTTGGTTATGGGATGGGTAACCTTCAACTTGTGAATGGTAACCGAGAAGCAGCAATAAAAATATTTAAAAAAATTGTAAAGGATTCCGCTTGGCAAGCCAATGGATTTATGGCGGCTGAAGCAGAACTGAGTCGAATAAATTAATGGTAACTTGGTTTTCCTATAAACTCTAACTGGGAGAATTGTCATGGTGAAAAGAATTCTAACGCTTACAATGCTGTCGCTTTTTAGTTCGCTAATTATTACATGCAATAACAATACAGGACCTATCAGTAGGAATCATACTGAATTAGTTAATTTGTATCACGATTGGCGTACCTTTCAAGGTGATGTATTTACTGATGGCATACCTGACTATTCAGAAGAGCGGATGAAAAATCAGTATAATACATTCCCTTTGTATCAAAAGCGGTTGCTGAATTTTGATACAACTGGCTGGTCAGTTCCTCATCAGATTGATTACCGGTTGGTTCAAGCTGAAATGAATGGATTAAAATTTGATCATGAAGTAATTCAACCGTGGAAGCGGTTCCCGGGTTTTTATAATACAGTTTGGGATTATCAAAGCGATACGCCAGCCCATGAAGGTACCTCACACCATGGATTGATAGAACTTTGGCAATATGATTATCCTCTCTCTTCGACCAACGGGGAAAAAATGGCAAAAGCACTTTCGGCAGTACCTCCATTTCTATTGCAAGCTAAAGAAAACCTAACAGGTAATGCCCGGGACTTGTGGCGTGGTGGTATTAGAAAAATGAAATCACAGTCTAACGCACTAAAAAAACTAGATGAAAAAACAAAAGACACATCAGCGGAACTGACTGTTGCGATTCAAGAAGCCAAAAAGGCTACGGATGATTTTATTGAATGGTTAGAAATGATGTTGCCGCTTAAAGATGGACCTTCCGGCATTGGGAAGGATAATTATAACTGGTATATCAAAAATGTACATTTTGTACCCTATACTTGGAAAGAGATCGAAACCATGATGCGTCGGGAACTTGCCCGTTCACAATCATCGCTTATTTTGGAAGAGCACCGTAACCGGAATTTACCCAAGCTCAAACCGATGGCCAGCAAAAGAGAGTTTGACCGCAGAATGAACGCAGCTGTGACAGAATATATCAAGCTATTGGATGAAAATGATATTGTTACGGTTGAAGATTATTTCGATTTAGCTATTCGAGAAAGAATTGGAGAATATAGTCCTAAACAACCGAGGGAATTTTTTAGTGAAGTCAATTATCATGATCCTATGATAATGAGAACACATTCCTACCATTGGATCGATTTAGCGCTGATGCGCGAAAAACCACATTCTAGTCCAATTCGCAGCAACCCATTGCTATACAATATTTGGGATAACCGTTCTGAAGGTTTGGCCACGGCAATGGAAGAAATGATGATGCACGCAGGACTGTTTGACAATCATCCTCGTTCCAGGGAATTGTTTCACATCCTAACGGCACAACGGGCCGCCCGGGCCTTGGGTGACCTTTATATGCATGCTAATGAGTGGGATATAGATCAAGCGGTTCAATTCACATCCAAATGGACGCCTAGAAATTGGCTACGAGAGGATGGGAATACGGTTATTGGTGAACAATTTCTTTATCTGCAGCAACCATACTATGGCACTACATATTTAACGGGGAAAATTCTGATCGAATGGCTTCTAGCTGAACGTGCCATGCAGTTAGGCGATAAATTTACTATGAAAGGATTTATGGATGAGATCAATGCTGTTGGGCTTATTCCCGCCACCCTTATGCATTGGGAAATGACCGGAAACCCGGACTTTTTAGATGGACATATGGATCGCTAAGTTCTTTGCATAGTATGAAAGCCATTGTCAATATATTTCTATTAATCTCATCTCTTTTTTTGATTTGTTGCTCTAGTGAAAGTGCTATCATTAGCGAAGATTACCGTACACTTAAAACCTATCCATTTTCTGATCCTAACCCTATTCCAATCTTGACCAAAGATAGTCGCTTATATCCGTATCACTCATTTGAAGGGTATAGCCACGAGGGTTTTTCCCAGGATTGGAAAGTGGTTAAAATGGAAAATCCTCATATTGAAGTTTATGTGCTTCCTGAAGTAGGCGGGAAGGTTTGGGGAGCTATTGATAAATCAAATGGAGAAGAATTTATTTACCGCAATGAGGTGATGAAATTCCGGAATATTTCCCTACGTGGTCCTTGGACTTCAGGTGGGATTGAATTCAATTTTGGTGTGATCGGACATACACCTGCAACAGCAACGCCTGTAGATTATTTGATACGTACTAATCCTAATGGAAGCGTTTCCACGTTTGTTGGTGGAATGGATTTACCTTCAAGAACGCACTGGCGAGTGGAGATCAATCTACAAAAAGATCATTCCAGTTTTGATACATATACCAAATGGTATAACCCGACACCAATGATCCAGCCCTATTATAATTGGATGACGGCAGCTGCTTTTGCGCAAGATGACCTGGAGTTGATTGCACCTGGAAATCAGTATTTAAAGCATAGTGGTGAAGCTAGGTCCTGGCCAATTGATGATCAAAACAGAAATATATCTTTATACGATAACAACCGATTCGAAGGACATAAATCCTATCATGTTGTTGGAGCCTTAAAAGATTTTTTTGGTGGCTACTACCACGATGATAAGTATGGTTTTGGTCATTGGGCACGTTACAGTGAGATGCCAGGGCAAAAAATATGGCTTTGGGCCCTTTCCAGGCAGGGGGGCATCTGGGAAGAACTATTGTCAGATACCGATGGACAATACATTGAATTTCAGGCTGGAAGGCAATTTGTTCAATATTCGCCGGGAGATCACTTTAATCCTATAAAAAAAGCAGGGTTCGATCCCTATAGTACGGATCAATGGCATGAGTCCTGGTTTCCGATCAAGGCCACGGGTGGAATGAGTGAAGCATCCCAGTATGGGGTAATGTATGTTAACAAAACCGATAACAAAATCCAGGTTAATATCCATTCATTTTTGGAAAGAAAAGGTGAAATAAATATTCTAAGTGGCGGTGAAACAATATTTACTCAGCAAGTAAAATTTCAACCCATGGAATTGAATTCATTTACCGTTTCTCATGAAACGGCGAATGATTACCAAGTGGTTATCGATGCGCTTGATCTCCATTATTATTCCAATCCAAATAAATTACAATTAAAACGGCCATTTAATACGGATCCTAGCGTGTTGGCTGCTGTATCGGAAACAGATAAACAATTGAATCAAGGAATGGAATATCTAAAAGCACGGAGATATGCAAAGGCAGAAAAAAGTTTTGAAGATATATTAATAGAAAATCCGCTTAACAGTGGCGCACTTAAAGGTATGGCCGATCTGTATTATCGCTCCGGTAAATATGCGGAAGGATTATCAGCAATCAATAAATGTCTTCAGCTGAATGCCTATCATGCTGAATGTAATTATATGGCTGGTAATTTATATCGAGCTATGGATGAATTGGCTGATGCTAAAGAAGCTTTTGGCTGGGCAGCGAGATCAATTGCTTTCCGATCTGCAGCATATACGCAAATGGCTGAAATATCTTTGATAGAGGGTCATTATAGTTTAGCTGTGGAATACGCTAATCAGGCCCTAGACTTTAATCGCTACAATATCAATGCATACCAGGTTAAAGCAATTGCCTACCGGCAACTAGGAAATTTTAAGGGAAACGAAATTACACTTAATCAATTATTAGAAATTGACCCGCTGCATCATTTAGCAAATTTGGAAAGATATTTTCTGAATCCTTCTGGCAATAACTGGGAGCATTATTCAAAATTCATCCAAAATGAATATCCTGATCAAATTCATCTCGAATTGGCAATTTCTTATCACAACCGTGGCTTGGATGAAGAAGCAATTACATTGCTTAAAAACGCGTTGGAAATGCGTGGAAACCCGTTGATATATTTATGGCTTGCTTACTTAAAAACGGATAGAGAGGTATTGGGGATGGCAAACGAAATATCCCCTAATTTTGTATTTCCTTTTCGACGTGAAACAATTCAAGCACTTGAATGGGCTATTGAAAACAGTGATGATTGGAAATGGAAATATTATTTGGCTTTGAATTATTGGGGTAAAAATAGGGATCGTGAAGCCATGGCTCTAATGAATTCATTAGAAGATAATCCAGATTATGCCCCATTTTATATTGCGCGGGCATCATTAAAAGAAAAATTGAATTTATCAGAGGTAAAAAAAGATTTGGCTCGATCAATTACATTAAGCCCAAATTCGTGGCGAGTGAATATGAATGCAGTCCAATTCTATCAAAAACACAATAATTGGAATGAATCTTATCGTTTATCCTCGAATGCCTTTGAACAGTTCCCTGAAAATTTTAATGTGAGCATAATGCATGCGCGTTCTCTTCTATATACAGAACAATGGGATGAAAGCATTGATATTTTAAAATCTGTTCAAGTATTGCCTTCTGAAATGGCCAGGGAAAGCCGCCAACTCTTTGAATGGGCATTAATCAGAAAATCTCTAGCTTTGATTAAAACTGGTAAAATCAAAAAAGCTATTTCTACCATAGAATCGAGTAAAGAATGGCCCGAGAATTTGGGCGTAGGTAAGCCATACGATCCTGATGTAGGCCTTCAAAATATCCTTTTAGATTATTGTAAGAATACTGCCAAAAGCGAACAATATATAAAATTGCTTAAAGTGATGAAAAAAGAGAATTCTGGGAAGGGTTATAAAACGATTTTGATTAATACAGCCCTGGCCGTTATTCAATAGGAATATATCATGTTTGATTGGACGAAACTGCAGCGTCTATTCACTTTAATTTTTTGTCTAGTACTGATCGCTTGTTTCCAGAGCCAAAATATTCCAACGAAAAATGAAACTGGGAAACAAGACAACATAATTGATGGGGTCATTTGGGAAGTTGGTAATTGGGAACCCCATCTTTCGCCAAAAGAAAAAGGTCGTTCGTGGGGTAATCATAGGGCAGTAGTTAAGACCGAATCAAACCATCCAGCAGTTGGTGTTCGAATACCCTGGAGAAGAAGTGACAAAAATCCACAAGATAAAGCAGTCTTTGTGGTAGATGCGCAATCAGATCAGGCACTTCATAACGTTATTGTCAAATCGATTAATAATGAATTCGGTGAAATCATTTTCGAACCCAATAATAGATCTAACATTTATCACGTCTATTATTTCCCATTTGAATCAACCGGCGGTTGGTATCCAAAAATCAATTATTTATCATCAAACCAAACAGCTGATGAAAATTGGCTTAATGCCATTGGAGAAATCAGTGATAATCTTTTTAATTCTCTACCACAAGGGAAAGTAACTCACATACAATCGGTGGATAATTTTCACAGTTTTTTTCCGATGGAAGTCATTGCTACGGTTTCAGAAACAGAGCAATTATTTAATAATGCCAACTCCAGCTATATTTTATTTTCTGAAGATCGAACCCATTCCATACGGATGCCCAACTTTATTCCAAAGCGCTGGGCTGATCGGCGGTTGATTAATTCATTCGAAGGATCTGCAAAACGCGGAGAATATTATACCTTTCAAATTGGTGTATTAGCCAAAGAACAAGCATTAAATGATTTAAATGTCCTATACACTGATTTTACTTCTTTAAGCGGTGCATCGATAAACGCTTCTGAATTCATCTGCTTTAATTTGGGTGGTGTTGATTTAAAAGGGCAGTCTTTTAAGAAACCTATTTCAATCGATAAAGGATTTGTACAGCCATTATGGTTTGGTGTCCAAATTCCTGATAATAACA
>DTTO01000041.1:46616-72033 GCA_012964665.1 Fidelibacterota bacterium | reverse complement strand
GATAAAGGATTTGTACAGCCATTATGGTTTGGTGTCCAAATTCCTGATAATAACAGTGGTCGCTTTTCAGGCGAAATTACAATCACGCCTCGGAATGCACCCGCACAAAAAGTATTGGTAAACATAACAATTGAAGATGAGATAGTATCCAATAGCGGGGATGATTACCCAGAGAATATGACTCGTATGCGTTGGCTTAATTCAAGAATCGGTACAGACCCCAATTTTATTATTCCACCATTTACACCTGTTGAATATTCGGGAAACTTGCTTTCCGTTCTCGGACGAAAAGTTCGTTTAGGTCGTATGGGTTTACCCGATCAAATTGATAGTTACTTTAACCCTGAAATGACGGGTTTAGTTAATAAACCGAATCATATTTTATCGCAGCCTATTGCATTTAATGTTACAGTTGGGGGACAATTAGAATCTTGGGCATCAACCGCATTTAAACCTATTACTGAATCAAAGAGTCGGATATCCTGGACGGTAAAAAATGAATCGAAAAAGTTTGAGTTATTAATTAGTGGTGCGATGGAATATGAAGGCATGTTGGATTATCAAATCAGATTGGTAGCAAAAAATGACGTATTTATTGAAAATATTGAAGTGCCGATTTATATGCTTTCCGATGCAGCAACATATATTCTCGGGTTGGGTCATAAAGGACAAAAAACCCCAGATAAAGTTAATTGGAAATGGGATGTAAAAAACCACCAGGAAGGCGTTTGGTTAGGAGGAATCAACAAAGGAATTCAATATGTATTGCGCGATGAGAATTATATTCGTCCTTTAAATACCAATTTTTATCAGAATCAACCATTAGTCCTTCCTAAATCATGGGAAAACGATGGGAATGGCGGTATTAGTATAGAGACAAATAAAGACCACGTATTGGTTCGCAATTATAGTGGTTCGCGCTCTATGTTAGCAGGGGATACCCTTCATTTCAATATTAAATTTTTAATTACCCCTTTTAAACTTCTCAATACCAAAGACCATTTTCAAACACGCTTTGTCCATAAATATGTACCAGTGGATACGGTGATTGCCTGGGGCGGTACAGTGGTCAATATCCATCATGCCAATGAGATTAATCCTTACATCAATTATCCATTTTTTAATTTGGGAAAACAGACAGATTATATACAAGAAGCCCACCGGAAAAATGTGAAGGTAAAACTCTACAATACTATCCGTGAACTTACATACAAGACACATGAAATTTTTGCCATGCGTAGTTTGGGATTTGAAATCTTTAATGATGGAGAAGGAGGTGGTCACTCTTGGCTCCAGGAACATTTGCGGGATCATTATCATTCGGCCTGGCATGCATGGTCAGTAGATGATGCCGCCATCTTAAATAAAGGTACTTCCCGGTGGACAAATTATTACGTGGAAGGCCTTAACTGGTTGGCAAAAAACCAGGAGATCGACGGCTTATACCTGGATGATATTGCTTTCAGCCGGGAGACAGTGAAACGGATAGTATCGATTTTATATAAACATCGACCGGAAGTTGTTATCGATCTCCATTCAGCGAACCAGTTTAACCCAAGAGACGGATTTATTAATAGCACTATGTTGTATATGGAACATTTTCCTTTTATCTCTCGGCTATGGTTTGGTGAATATTTTGAATACGAAAAAGATAAAGATTATTGGTTCACAGAAGTATCGGGACTGCCGTTTGGACTTATGGGAGAAATGCTCCAAGGTGGCGGGCATCCTTATCGAGGAATGCTTTATGGTATGACGACCCGTATGTATGGAAAGTATGATGTTCGCCCAATTTGGAAATTGATGGACGACTTTGGCATTGAAAACAGTGAAATGAAGGGTTATTGGTTGGAGAATTCACCAGTAAAAACCAATCATGCAAATATTATCGCCACTTCCTATTTAAAATCTGATCGGATGCTCATTGCGCTGGCTTCTTGGAGTGAACAGGATGAGGGGGTAAACTTAGATATGGATTGGAAACAAATTGGATTCAAATCCAATCGACTTTTTTCACCTAAAGTTGATACTTTACAAGCTTACCAGGAATTCAACCTTGAAGGACCAATTACAATCCCAAAAAACATGGGATTGTTCTTGCTTTTGGAAAAGAAATGAATCTGGATTATCCCAATCCGTTTATTATAAAAATTGAAGTAAAAGAAACCGATATTGATGAATTGGGCCATACGAATAATAAAGCATATTTAGAATGGTCCATGGAAGCGGCATGGAGACATTCTGAAGCATTGGGGTTAAAGCCCGAAGATTATATCTCTATGGGTTGCGCTATGGTGGCCCGTAGGCACGAACTGAATTATTTGGTGCCAACTTTTGAGGCGGATAAGCTTATCGTCTGTACATGGATTGTCAATAATGATGGGAAATATAGAAGCCGTAGAGAATATCAAATCTTTAGGGAGAAAGATAATAAAACTGTTTTTCGCGCTGCTACAGATTGGGTTTGCATAAGACTAAAGGATGGGAAACTTTACCCAATGCCCAATGAATTTATTGAAGCATACCAGCCGACAAATGTGTAATATTAATTATGGGAAAAGATAAACAAAAAAAAGAAAAATATGAGGAGTGGGGGAAACTTGGATTTGCCGGGTTAATATTAAAGGCCATGACTGGAGCTGGAAAAAAATCAAAGAAAGAAAAATCAAAGAAAGATAAAGATAAATTGATTGAAAAAGATTACTGGTAGTATTTAAGACATCGTATCTCTTATTTTTTTCAATAGCTCAAGTGTAAGCCGAATTCCCTCCATCTCGCTATGGACGGTACCTTCATATTCGATTCCCACATACCCATGATAACCTGCGTCTAGGACAATTTTCATCATTTTATAATAATCAGTCCCAGTTTCATTGCCATTCTTATCAAATTCATGGCTTTTAGCACTGACGGCTTTGGCATATGGCATGAGTTCTTTCATCCCTTTATATCGGTCATACCATTCATCTCCTTCAAGCCGAAAATTCCCAAAGTCTGGCAGGGTACCTACGCGAGGGTGGTCCACTTTTTCCATGACAGCTGACAGCCATTCCCCATTGGATGAAAGTCCGCCATGGTTTTCAACAATCGTGTTGATATCCAGTGTATCTCCAAATTCTGTAAGACGGCGTAAACCATCGGTAGCTAATTCAATTTGCTCATCGTATGTACCAAAGCTCCGAGCGTTCACACGAATGGAATGGCAGCCCAAATATTGAGCGGCTTCCACCCATTTATAATGATTTTCAATGGCTTGAGTTCTTTTATTCGAATCTGGATCACCAAGATTTCCTTCATTATCACACATGATCAGAAGGCTTTTTACACCCAGATCATCTGCCCTTGTTTTCATTTCTTTGAGATAAGTGAGATTTTTTGCTTTATCGAAGAAAAAAGAATTCACGTATTCAACCGCTGAAATTCCGAATTCATTTTTTGCAATTGAATAAAAATCAAGGTGATCTATATCTCCACTTTGCAGGGAACGATGTAAGGACCATTCGGCGAGTGATATTTTGAAGGTTTCAGGGGTGCTGCAACCTGAAATAATAGTGCTGCCGAGTCCGGTAAGTGTAATCCCCCCAGTAATTGTAGCAGATTGTTTAATGAAATCTCGACGTTTCATTTTAGAGTCTGCGAATGCGAATATTTTTATACCATATTACCCCATGATCTCCTTGGAGGCCAATATGACCTTCGGACGCTTTCGCGAATTGAGGCATTGTACTGAATTTACTTTTGGCCACCAGGTCCCACATCATATCGCTGCCATAAACATATTCGACGATCTTTGTCCCATTTAACCAATGCTCTACTTGGTTATCTTTTACTTTGATTCGAACCTGATTAAATGAACCAACCGGCTTGACAACACTAGTAGATGGAGCAATCATGGCATAAAGTGCACCAGCAGAAGTGAGTGTATTTTCCCCATCTGTATGTTTTTCATCATCCAATACCTGCATTTCTGGTGCTGACTGCCAAATATAATCTCCTTCTTCAGTTGCAAAATAAAAAATACCGCTGTTTCCTCCTTCAGGCACCTTCCATTCCAATTCCAACTCAAAATTTTTATAAACTTCATCACTGATCAAGTCCACACCATGGCCTGGAATGGTTTTTAATGTACCATCAGCAATTTCCCATGAATCGGGCAATCCCGATTGTTTATATCCCCGGAGGCCTTTAACAATTTTTCCATCAAAAAGGACAGTCCATTCTGCATTAGATGAACAACCGATCATAATGAATGTTGTTAAGAATAGACTAATCTTTTTCATAGACTAACTTTTCGGGTTCCATTCACCTCGCGCTACAGCAGGTATAAAAGTGTCAATATCTGAATTAGGAAGTTGTATCGTTATTTTTTGTTCTGCACTCATGTAGGCAGCCATAAGAAGTCGTGTAACTTCTAGCCCATCGTCAAAATTCTCTTCGGGTCGGTTACCGTTTGCAAAGGATTGTACCATATGCCTGTTCTCAGCTGTATAACCATAGACTTCTGCTTCATTACTAACCACGGGCATACCACCGGATTCTGCATTCTGTTTTTCAACAAGGTCTTCTCCTTCTGAACCAGCTACTTTACGACTAAAAAATACTTTTAAATCCGGGTCCAGTGTATTGACAAACATGGAATATTCCGGCCCAAACAGTTCCAGACTGAGGCGCAATCCTTCACCTACAAAGCACCAGGATGTGGTGGTTTCAACGATCAGTTTATTTTTATCTTCATCTAGATATTCAATTAAGGAACGGGCAAAATCTTCTGATGGTCGTTTTGAATAATCTGTTTCTCCATTACTGTTATCAGATAGGATTTTTACATATTCGGGACGCTGCCATTTTAGGCAATCGGTATGCGCACTGATACTGATTGGTGTGATGGAATCGCGAGGTTTGCCTGGCTCTGTTAACATGAAACGCGCTTCCTCAACAGAATGGCACATCATATCATTCAAAACCCCACCACCCTGTAGGGCCCCCTCCCAGAACCATGGCATATGGGGACCACTATGCTCTTCAGCTGCCCGGGCTAAATAAGGACGGCCAGTTGTTGCTGCGCCTCTAGCCCAAACAATCTCTTTGCCGCGGGTGATCGAAGGGGAAAAAACTTGATTTTCCAGGTAACCATCCAAAAGGTTTACGCTTTTTGTCAGTTCTAAAACTTTTTTTGCTTCTGCTACATTTCGACCTAAGGGCTTTTCACAGGTTACCCCGATTAATTCACCTTTTCCGGATGAAATGGCATTGGCAATTTCTTCAAATGTCTCGACTCTTGCGAAGTTGGGAGAACACACCCATAAAGCATGGATATTAGAATCGGCAATCATGTCAGTAATGGAATCATAAGCTTTGGCGTTACTGCCTACACCAACGGTTCGCGCCAAGGCAGCCGATTCTTCAGCCGATGCTTTTGTGCGAGACATCACACCCACCACATCTGCATCTCGTACACCAACTAAAGATTGAATATGAAAGCGGGTAATAAAACCACCGCCTATGAAACCGATACCTAACCGATTTTTAATCACGATTTTTCGGTTTCATCTTTGAATAATGAGAAAAAGAATAATGCTGTAACGAATCCAATACCAGCAAGGGTATACCAAAAAGTAGCATAATCAAAGGTGCCTGCTGTGGTATTGATTTCTTGAAGTTTTCCAGATAGCCATCCTCCTATTACGGGGCCACCACCTAAAATGATTATACCAAAAACTGTTTGGGCCGAATGGCGTACATCCTCATCAGCAATTTTATCAACGTAAATATATCCAGCTGCAAAAAAGAAGGCATAGCAAAAACCATGAAGTGCCTGGCTCAATACCATAATCCATGCAGGAAAAACAGTGGTTCCGAAAATGGCATAGCGGGCGAAATATGCAAAGACTCCAATAGCGATCACTTTTCTAAAACCCAACCGCTTCAAGAAAAAGCCCAGATAAGCCATTGTGGCTATCTCAGCAAACTGGCCAATGGTCATAGCCGGACCAATCGCACTATCTTTTATTCCAATGGCAGAAAGGAAAGGCCCAGTTTGGAGGAAATAGATTTGATGGATGATGCTAACAGCTAAACTTGCAAGGACCAGAATTGTAAATGATTTATAGTTAAATAATGCAAAAGCTTTTTTGAATGCTAGCTTTTCCACTGCATCGGCTTTTGGTGGTGTATGGGGAAGCATGAAGCAAAAGACACCATATGAAATGGAAATCATCGCGGAGAATTTTAATGCATCTGCCAAACGAGCGGTCACATTGGGTACTTCTGGCCCAGAAATAAATGGTGGCATAAGTTGAAATGATAGATCCTGTTGGAGCCAGATCATAGGAAAGGCCCAACTGGCAGCAATCCATCCAATAGTGCCCCAAACCCTGATTTTAGGGAAGTTATTCTCTTTATCGTCAATATGGGAAAATGCCACAGAATTAGACAAGGCCAAGGTGGGCATGTATAGTACACTATATATTATGGATAGATAGAGCCATGATGTATAGTCGGTCTGAGAGGAAGTATACCATTTAACAAATCCACCTGTTATGACAAGAAAGGCTAAAATCCGTTCAGTGCTGAAATAACGGTCAGCAAACTGGCCTGCAATGAATGGTGCCGCCACGGCACCAATGGAACCAGCCAACCCCAAGATCATGCCGATTTCTGCACCACTAAAACCCAGTCCACCTTCGGTAACACTGGCCGAGAGATAGCGGGCAGTTAAAGGTAGCCAGGCACCCCACAATGCGTACTGGAGGAACATCATGCCCCCCAATCGGGAGTTTTTTGTCATGAGATAGCGCCTGTGATTATATCAACTTACGGTTCACTGGATCCCATTCGATCCGACGACCTTGGAGATAAGACTCAGTCGCCATATGACAAGCCACAGCTTCGTGGAAGGCCACCTCAATATTACATTTGGGCTGTGAACCATCACGAATTGAATCTAGCCAATCTTTAATGTGCAGGTGAGTTGGATCCACTCGTTTGCCTTCGCGATAGGTGTACAATAATCCTTTATTCGCAAAATATCGTGACGTGGCAGATGTGACCCCATCGATCTGTTTTGACCCCGGAGAATAGGTATAGATCGGGTATCTTGTATTAATAATACCGCTATTCAAACGATCTTTATATTGAGTAGACTCTGAGTCGGCCGTAACGATGAAACCATGAACGGATCCGCCACCACTTTGTCCACCCATCTGCATGGATGCATCATGGCCCATAATTCGATTTCCGCGTGGATTATTGCTGGATAGCGTGGCACTATAAAGCAAAGTCAGATCCTTATCCGGATATTCAAAAGTAGCGTTCCATACATCAGGGACATCTCTACCATCTTTGTAAAAATAGATTCCTCCAGTGGAAGAAGCATATTTTGGAATACCAATTTCCATCATTTGGTTAATAGCGTCAAAGTCATGGGATAGTAGATCACCGGACAAACCCGTGCCATAGTCAAACCAACATCGCCATCTAAAGAATCGTTTTAAAGCTTCTTCGCCAAATGGAACCTTGTTTGGGGAAGGTTCCTGGAAGGTGTCCCAATCAATTGTTTTTTTATTCCCTTTTGGATGGATACCCCATACCCATGCACCCCAAGGGGAATTTCGGTTAGTGGCAATTTCTACCAAGTTGATCGGTCCAAGAAGCCCTTGGTCTATGATCTGTTTAGCTTTTTCATTTGCTTCTACTTGGCGGTTTTGGTGCCCAAGCTGGAAGGTGATTCCTGTTTTTTTCACTGTATCATAAAGATCGATTGCCTCATCAAATGTACGGGTCAACCCTTTTTCACAGTAAACATGTTTCCCTGCTTTTGCAGCATCAATTGCAATTCGGGAATGCCAATGATCCGGTGTTGCGACTACGACGGCATCAATATTGTCATTAGCCAACAATTCGGTATAGTGGCGATACCTGGTTGCTGTTGCTTGCGGCTTGACTCCTGGGCGGACTTCATTCTGGGATGCATTCATCGCCAGTTCTGCATTTACATCAAATAGATCACAGACACCAACAAGAGAGCAATTCAAATCTTCCTGGCTCATGAATGTTGCAAATTGTTTATCTAATTTATTTTTCCTGGCATTTTCTGATACCGTATCCGTCCAACCCTTGGTGGCAAAACCTGCGCCACGAATAAGGTGCGATCCGCGGCCACCATAACCAATGATACCAATATTCAAGTGCCTACTATCTGAAAGGCCTTTAACAACCGCCGGCGCCGATTTTTCTTGAACCAAATTGGCAAGGATGTTTGATTTCTTTAATGTATCTCTACGTATCTTTTGCCAAAGATTAACAAGAAACAGACCAAGCACTGGTACAGTGGCAAGCCCTTTTAACAATTCCCGACGTTTCATATCATTATTTTGCTGGTTGCTATTTTCACTCATGCTATGTTTCCTCTAATTTGATTCTGATTTGGTTAACAATCGATCCAGACCAATTAAATGGCCTGTGGGAAATGCATACAACACCCATAGTGCACAGGCCTCAATTAAATTTTTATTTACAATAATATAACTGCCTTCTCCTGGTCTGGAATATTCTAACCCTAGAAAGGGAGGCGCAAAAAGAAAATATAATATTACAAAGCCCATTCCCACTAAAGCAGAATAACGGCTAAATAAACCTAACAGGAGTGATGCGCCAACCAAAGTCAAGGCCCACATATTTACGAAATCGGAAATACCCAATAAATTAGGGTTAGATACAATAGTTTTGGCTAATCCTGAAAATATCCATTTTGAATCCAATAGGTAAGCAGCAGATGACCAATATGGATTGATTATTTTTGAAATACCCTCGTACAAAAAATGCCAACCAATGAGAACACGTAAGGTAACGAGCCCATAAAGCTGGCATCGGTTTGCCATGATCGATGAATCTAATTGCCTCATAACTTAAATCCTTCTTATGAATAGAATTGTTTTAAAATATAACTGCAAAGAATAAGGGCGAACTATTCTATAAAACAAGCCGCAATTTGAATAGTGAGTCGACCGTTGTAGAACGGCTTGAAATGAAAGTATTTTCTTTCACTAAAAAAAATAAAACAGGCTATCCTTGAGGAGGGATATATGAGAAAAACATGCATTTTATTTCTAATATTTTTTTCTGTATTGTTGAGTCAGAATTATCAAGTAGACTTTCCACCAGAAGAATTCAAAAAACGTTGGGAAGGTGTCTTTGATCAAATAGGCGATGATGCGGTGGCTATCGTTCAAGGATTCGCGCTTTCCAATGGTTTTATCATGCCGCGCCAAACAAATGCATTCTATTATTTGAGCGGTATTGAAACACCGCATGCATATATCCTTTTGGATGGTCGGGATAAGAAGGTAACCTTATATATGCCACCTCGCAATGTACGGTTGGAGCGAAGTGAGGGGCGAATTCTCAATGCAAATGATGGCAAATTGATTAAAAAATTGGTGGGTGTCGATGCAGTTCGATCTACAGATGAGATGCGGGAGAACTTTCCACCAGATTTAAAACAGGGCAACACAATCTATACCATGTTTACACCAGCTGAAGGACAAGGCCAAAGTCGATATGAGTTAGAAGTAGCAAATGCATCTATTGCAGCTGATGCCTGGGATGGTAGGATCAGCCGTGAGGGGCGCTTCGTTCAATTACTTCGAACGCGGAATCGCCGTAATGTGGTAAAAGATTTGACTACAATGATTGATAACCTAAGAAGTGTGAAAAGCCCTAGAGAGATCGCATTGATACGCCGGGCTTCACAATTAGCAGGATTGGGCATGATCGAGGCGATAAAAAGTACGGAGCCAGGTGTTTGGGAATACCAGTTAGATGGCGTGGCCAGATATGTGTACTTAATCAATGGGGCACGACTGGAGGCTTATCGATCTATTACAGCATCTGGTACTGCTAATATTAGTAATGGGCATTATTACAGAAATGATAGCCAATTGAAGAATGGTGATATGGTTCTTATGGATTATGCACCCGACTTTCGTTATTATGTGAGTGATATTGGCCGTATGTGGCCGGTGAATGGTGCCTATGAACCTTGGCAACGGGAATTGCTCCAAATTATCCTTGAATATCGAAATGTTGTATTGGATATTATCCGGCCCGGGATCACAACAGATCAAATTTTGGAAGAAGCCCAAAAAAAAATGAAACCTATCATGAGACGATATAAATTCTCAAAAAATATTTACAAGAAAGCGGCAGAAAAAATGGTGAGAACCGGTGGTGGAGTACTTTCCCATCCAGTAGGATTGGCCGTTCACGATGATGGACCTTACCGAAAAGGGCCATTAAAAGTTGGACATGTTTTTTCTGTGGATCCTCAAATGTGGGTACCTGAGGAAAATTTGTACCTTCGCTATGAGGATACCGTTGTGGTAACTGAAAATGGTAATGAAAATTTCACGGATTTTTTACCTTCTGAATTAGATGATTTAGAAGCATTGGTGAGGGGAAAAGGAATGCTACAATCTTTTCCGGAAGATTTGATGAAATGGAATTATTAATAGATGGAGATACCCATGAACAAAACTGTTAAAATATTCGTCATATTATTTCTGACCATTGCAACAATCGCTGTTGGGGAGGATGGTTACAAAATGCCTCCAAAAGCGATTAGAGATTTGGTGGATGCACCTTTGACACCTGTAGTTTCCATATCTTCAGATAAAAAACACATTTTGATATTGGAACGGGCTAGTCTGCCATCCATTGAAGAATTATCCCAAACCGAATTACGATTGGCAGGGCTTCGCATTAACCCTAGGACGAATGGTAGGAGTCGCAGTAGTTATTACACCGGCATAGTGGTTCAGGAGTTACAGTCTGGTAGGCAAAAAATGATTAAAAGCCTGCCAAAAGATGGCCGTATTTCAAATGTGAGTTGGTCACCGGATGGAAAACATATTGCGATGACGGTAATAAGGGGATCTCAGATTAATTTATATACAGTTGATATTAAAAGTAGCAAAGCCAAATTATTATTTAAATCACCGCTGAATACTATTTATGGAACCCCATTTTATTGGTTATCCAACAGCAAAGGATTGGTCGTAAAAACCATTATTAGTGGTAGGGGGGATCCGCCAAAGGTATCCTCAGTGCCTAAAGGCCCCGTGGTTCAGGAAAATTTAGGGAAGAAAGCAGCAGCACGAACCTACCAAGATCTTTTAACAAATTCTTATGACGAAGCACTTTTTAAATATTATATGAATGCCCAAGTAGTTTATGTAGATCTGAAAGGCAAGACCAAAAAGATTGGTAAACCGGGAATCATCCGTCGCAATGAACCATCACCAGATGGCAATTATATTTTATTGGAAACAATTCATCAGCCTTTTTCTTATTTGGTGCCATTATATCGGTTTCCAATTTTAGTTGAAGTATTAGATATAGAAGGGAATCTGGTCCATACGCTTCGTGATATTCCCCTTGCGGAATCTATTCCGATTGGTAGGGATGCGGTGATTTCAGGTCCAAGGTCATTTGGTTGGAGAGCAGATTTGGGATCTACGATTTATTATGTGGAAGCATTAGATGGTGGAGATCCAAATGTAAAAACAGAACACAGAGATCAGGTATATACAATTGATTCACCATTTAACATTAATCCAGAACCACTTGTTAAACTAGGTCTTCGGTACAGTGGTATACAGTGGGGTAATCGCGATATTGCGCTTGTTTCTGCAAGAAAATGGTCCATCCGCCGAACCACAACCTGGTTAGTCAATCCATCTAATAAGAATGCTGAAAAAATAATCGATCGTTCGTATGAAGATAGGTATAGGGATCCTGGTAGACCTATGACTGACCAAAATCAATATGGGCGACCTGTGCTATTGTTGGTTGGTAATGGGCATACGATATATATGTCGGGGAATGGGGCTTCCCCTGAAGGAGATCTACCATTTGTGGATGAATTCAATTTGAAGACAAAAAAGACTGTGCGACTGTGGCGGGCAGAAGCACCCTATTATGAAACACCAATCAGTATGTTTGACCCAACAAAAAAAGTAGTTCTCACTAGTAGGGAATCAAAAGATGAAATACCCAATTATTATTTGCGCAGTTTAATTGATGGTTCAGTCAGTGCCGTTACAGATTTTAAACATCCATATCCTCAAATGATGGGTATTTACAAAGAAATGCTTACGTATAAACGTGCGGATGGTATAGATCTTTCTGCAACACTTTACCTACCGCCCGGTCGCAAACCAGGCGATGGACCACTACCTTTGCTTGTTTGGGCTTATCCAAGGGAGTTTAAAACATCAAAGGCAGCATCCCAAGTAGTTGGATCTCCGCATCGATTTTCACGGATTAGTCCAACATCACCTTTAATAATGCTTGCTTATGGTTATGCGGTACTTTCTGGTGCTACAATGCCGATTATAGGTGAAGGTGATTCTCAACCTAATGATGCATATGTTAAACAATTGGTTGGCAGTGCGCAAGCCGCAGTAGATATCATGATTGAACGAGGTATTACAACAAAAGATCAAATTGCGATAGGTGGGCATTCTTACGGTGCTTTCATGACTGCCAACCTATTGGCCCATTCTGATATTTTTCAAGCAGGAATTGCAAGAAGTGGCGCCTATAACCGCAGTCTTACGCCATTTGGATTTCAATCTGAAGAGAGAACGTTTTGGGAAGCACCAGAGATTTATTTTGCTATGTCGCCTTTTATGCATGCACAAAAAGTTAATGAACCAATTTTACTTATTCATGGAGAGGCCGATAACAATTCAGGCACTTTTCCAGTGCAGAGTAAACGATTTTACCATGCTTTAAAAGGCCATGGAGCAACGGCCAAACTGGTTATGCTTCCCCATGAAAGTCATGGCTACCGTGCTAGGGAATCCGTCATGCATATGCTTTGGGAGACTGCCAACTGGCTTGATACCTATGTAAAAAAAGATGTAAAGGAATAAACTAATGTCTAAAAAAGATATGTCTTTTGACACAAAACTTATCCATGCAGGTGAACCAGACCCTCGAATTGAAGGGGCTGTTAGTATTCCTATTTTTCAAAGTTCTACTTTCGAATATGCCGGACAGACAGACTATGATTCATTGCGCTATATTCGCCTGAACAATACACCCAACCATGTTGCCCTGCATAAAAAACTGGCGGCTCTAGAAGGAGCCGAATCGGCTTTGGTAACATCCAGTGGGATGAGTGCCATCACAACAGCTTTACTTACCTATTTAAAATCTGGCGATCATTTGTTGGCCCATAGCACACTTTATGGTGGTACTGCAGATTACGTTAAACATGATTTACCACAATATGGCATTGAAGTTGATTTTTTTGATGCTATGATTCCAGATGATTGGGAATCCAAAGTGAAGTCCAATACCAAGGTTGTTTATGTGGAAACAATTACCAATCCACTGATGGCTGTCCCGGAATTGGGAGCTATCATTGAGTTGGGGAAAAAGCACAAATTGATTTCCATGATCGATAATACATTTGCCAGCCCGGCATTGTATTGTCCTGTCATGCAGGGATTCGATATCTCCCTTCATTCAGCAACAAAATATTTAAACGGCCACACAGATATTGTTGCTGGCGTGGTTATCGGCAGTGAGAATCGCATTTCAAAGATACGATCCAAGTTGAATCATTTAGGTGGGTCTCTAGATCCAAATGCCTGTTTTTTACTTCATAGGGGAATAAAAACTTTATCATTAAGAATGAACCGACAATGTCAAAATGCTATGATGATCGCACGATTTCTGGAAAGTCATCCAAAAGTGAAACAAGTGAATTATCCAGGACTTGAATCTAATCCTAGCCATAACCGGGCAAAGGAATATCTTTGTGGTTTTGGTGCTATGATAAGTTTTGAATTAGCAGGGGATGTCCATTCGGCGGATGCATTTATAGGTAGGTTAGAATATCCGATTTGTACTGCTAGCTTGGGTGGAGTAGAATCATTGGTGACACGTCCGGTTCAAACATCTCATTCACTGTTAAGTGCGGACGAATTAGCGAAAGCAGGGATATCAGATACACTCATTCGATTATCGGTAGGGATTGAATCGGGTGATGACCTTATTGCAGATCTAAAACAAGCTTTAGATTGATAATTTTTGTCCATGATTAAATTGTTCTGATTATACGGACATGCATTTAAAATAATTACAGCACAGCAGTTGGGTTACTCATCATTTCAAACACAGGATAGACTATGAAAAAACTATTATTAAATTTTTTGGCAATTACATTTTTTGCCAGCTGCACGAAATATGATACCATTATACGTAATGGAAATATTTATGATGGAACTGGGGGGAAACCTTACCCGGCTGACTTGGCCATAAAAGGAGACAAGATTGCGAAAATAGCGCCGAATATACTCGAACGGGGTAAAGAAGAAATCGATGCCAGCAACATGGCTGTTTCCCCTGGGTTTATTAACATGCTTAGTTGGGCGACAACCTCATTAATAGCTGATGGTCGTTCTCTCAGCGATATAAAACAAGGTGTTACCCTGGAAGTATTTGGAGAAGGTGGATCCATGGGTCCGCTGAATGAGCAGATGAAGGAAGATGAAAAAGCGGGTATGGGTGAATTCAAATATGATATTGACTGGACCACGTTGGGAGAATACTTAGAATCTCTCCAGCGACGTGGTATATCTACCAATGTTGCTTCATTTATTGGTGCCACGACGCTAAGAATTCATGAAATTGGCTATGAAGATCGTCCACCAACAGATCAAGAAATGGAAAATATGCGTAATCTTGTGCGTCAAGCTATGGAGGAAGGTGCGCTTGGAGTCGGCTCTTCACTCATATATGCTCCCGCCTTTTATTCTTCCACAGAAGAATTGATTGAATTGTGTAAAATCGCTTCAGAGTATAACGGTATGTATATATCTCACTTGCGTAGTGAGAGCAATCAATTTTTGGAAGCGCTGGAAGAATTAATCACCATTTCGGAAAAAGCTGGAATCCGTGCTGAAGTTTACCATTTGAAAGCCGGTGGAGTAAAAAATCATCATAAAATGGATCAGGCAATTGCTAAGATTGATGCCGCCCGCAAGGGAGGATTAGATATTTCTACAGATATGTATACCTACATTGCCGGTGCCACAGGTTTGAATGCCCATATGCCTCCATGGGTTCAAGAAGGAGGTTATAATAAATGGGTGGAACGGTTAAAAGATCCGGATATTCGTGCACAAGTCAAGCAGGAAATGACCACTGACACAGATGAATGGGAAAACTTGGGCTATCTTGCCGGTCCAGATGGTGTGTTGTTTGCTGGGTTTAAAAATTCTGACTTGCGACAATATATTGGTAAAACGCTAAAAGAAGTAGCTGATGAACTTGGAAAACATTATGCTGACGTAGTTATAGATTTTGTGATTCAGGATGGCAGTCGTGTGGACGTGGTATATTTTCTTATGTCTGAGGAAAATGTAAAGAAACAGATTCAATTACCTTATATAAGTTTCGGTTCGGATGCAGGGTCTTTGGCTCCAGAAGGGGATTTTTTAAAATATAACCCTCATCCTAGAGCTTATGGAAATTTCGCCCGGCTGCTTGGGAAATATGTACGGGAAGAAAAACTAATTCCATTGGAAGAAGCGATATATAAATTATCGGGCCTTTCTGCGAATAAACTAAAAATCAAGGATCGCGGATATCTAAAAAAAGGGAATTTCGCTGATGTAGTCATCTTTGATCCTGCAGCCATACAAGACCACGCTACCTTTGCCAATCCTCATCAATTAGCAACTGGAGTTCATCATGTTTTTGTAAACGGCATGCAAGTATTGAAAGATGGTGAACATACCGGTAGAACTCCTGGCCGGGTGGTGCGTGGGCCCGGTTATAAAAAATAATACCCAATGAAAATTGTATCTGCAAAGTTCTGGTCAGAAGACCTTGAGCTTACGCGTCCTTACAGTATTGCCTATGAAACAATTGAAGCAGTTGAAAATATATTTGTTTATTTAGTTCTAGAAAATGGAACGTGGGGCATTGGTTCCGGGAGTCCAGCAGAATTTATAACTGGAGAGAATATTGCCATGAGCCGTGGAGTTTTGCAAAATCACTTGGAGGCATTGGTAATCAATAAAGATATCGCGTCTTTTAAAGATATTTGCCAGTCGATGTCTCGTACATTGAAATCAACACCTGCAGCCAGGGCCGCAATTGATATTGCACTACACGATGCCTGGTCTAGATTCAATGAAAAACCGCTGGTGGAAATCCTAGGTAGATCGCATCAATCTTTTCTTACCTCAATCACAATCGGAATCAAATCGATACAGGAAACGTTGAGTGAAGCGATTGAATATGTAGATAGGGGGTTCCGGATACTGAAGGTAAAAACGGGGGAATCAGTAACAGAAGATATTGAACTGATTCGGAAACTGCGTGAGGCGGTTGGGAAAAATATTTTAATTCGGGTTGACGCAAACCAGGGTTATACATCTGAAAATTTGGTACAGTTTGCCAAGGGTACAGCTGCAGAAAATGTTGAATTTATCGAACAGCCTTTGCCAATTGATAAAGATGGTGATATGATGCAAGTTTCTGAAAAGATTCGTGTTCAATGTGCTGCAGACGAAAGTTTACACCATCCTGCTGATGGGGAACATCTAGCAGCGGAACCTCATAAATTTGGGATCTATAATATTAAACTGATGAAAAGTGGTGGTATATATCCAGCTTTGGAAATTGCCAACACAGCACAACTTTCTGGAATCGATCTTATGTGGGGGTGTATGGATGAGAGTAGGATCAGTATTTCTGCAGCATTGCATGCAGCTCTGGCTTGCCCAGCCACAACATATCTTGATTTGGATGGTAGCCTGGATCTTGCAAGGGATCTTGTCACTGGCGGTTTTGTTCTTACAGATGGGTACTTATCTGTATCAGATGCACATGGACTCGGTGTAAAACTGATTGAAAAAGTGACAGTCTGAAATGGATAAAGCGATTGTATTTACCCATAACTTACTGGCTGAAAATTTTGCCAAAACATGCCACGGTTTGCTACGGGGTACAGACCGCTTCGAAATTTTAAGTGTGATAGATGCTGACCACGAAGGCAAGGATGCGGGAACAGTTCTCAATGGAAGTCCATTGGGGATACCAGTGTATAGCTCCATGGCCCAGTTTTTTGAACATTCAAATGAAAGTCCTGAATTTTGCATTGTGGGTGTGGCCTTTCCTGGGGGTGTACTACCAGAAGATTGCCGCAAAGAGTTGTTAGCCGCCATGGATCACGGTCTTTCCATCATCTGTGGTTTGCACCATTATTTGAGTGAAGATCCAGAATTTCAAAGTTCTGCAAAAAATAATGAAGTGAAACTAATTGATATCCGTAAACCACGGCCAGTATCGGAACTGCATTTTTGGACAGGAGAAATTCTTGAAGTGACAGTACCGGTCATCGCCATATTGGGTTCTGATTGTGCCGTGGGTAAACGTACAACTGCTCGGTTCATTATGGAAGTGTGCCGAAGCAGAGGAATAAAAACAGAAATGATTTATACCGGACAAACAGGCTGGATGCAGGGTTACAGCCATGGTTTTATCTTTGATGCCACACCAAACGATTTTGTAAGTGGTGAAATTGAACGGGTGGTCCTTGAATGTGTGGATGTATCTAAACCAGAGCTGATACTGCTGGAAGGTCAGTCCTCTTTGCGGAACCCATCCGGACCATGTGGGTCAGAATTTCTTTTATCCGGGAATGCCAAAGGTGTAGTACTGATACATCCACCAGGCCGAAAACACTTTGTGGATATGGAAGAATTAGGTTTTCAAATCCCTGATATAGAAGATGAAATAGAATTAATTCAAAAGTATGGGTCAAAAGTGATTGGTGTTGGACTGAATGAGGAAGGTTGCGACATGGGTCGGCTACGGTCAATTCAGCAAGCAATATCAAAAAAAATGAATATCCCGGTTGTTCTCCCATTGACAGATGGGGTCAATGAAATTGTTGATGGAATTCAAACTTTCATGAACCAATGAATAGTCGTTTCTTTCAGAAATATCTATTACCCGGGTTCATTTTTCAATCTCTTATTATTGGTGGCGGGTATGGTACAGGTCGGGAGCTGGTGGAATTTTTCTTAACTGCTGGACCTTTAGCTGGGCTAGTCAATATGGCTGTGGCCACTATTATCTGGAGCATCGTATTAGCAGTTTGTTTTGAGTTTGCACGCATGGGTCGCTGCTATGAATACCGATCTTTCGTGAAAGGGTTACTTGGTAGATGGTGGATCAGCTATGAAGTGCTTTATTTAATCGGATTGATACTGGTGGTCTCTGTAATGGGTTCTGCTTCTGGAGAGATTTTTCTTGAAATGTTTGAAGCACCAGCCCTTGTAGGCATCGTTATGATGATGGGATTGGTTGGATTAATTGTATTTTTTGGAACAAAATTGATTGAGAAGGTTCTTTCGTTTTGGTCCTTCTTACTTTACGGTGCATTTCTTATCATGTTTGGTGCAGCATTTACAATGTTTTATGATACCATAGGAAACAGTTTTGACATGCAACCGATAGGTTCCAATTGGGCTTTAGGTGGCATCAAATATGCAGCCTATAATATAGGTTTGGCACCAGCAATATTGTTTTGTGTCCGTCATATCGAAACTCGTCGTGAGGCATATATATCTGGCCTTACGGCAGGTGTCATTTCTATGATTCCTGCTCTTTTGATGTTTTTGGCCATGTTGAGTCAATACCCCGATATTATTCAAGCTTCTGTTCCCGTAAACCTTATACTGGATAAAATTGGCTGGAGTAATTTTAAATTTCTATTTCAGATCGTTTTATTTGGGACATTTATAGAAACAGGGGTAGGTTTAATCCATGGTTTTAATGAACGTGTTGTTGCCGTTTACCCGAAACTGACAAACCAGTGGCGCTTAGCGATTGGGATATTGATTCTGACTATTTCTATATTTGTAGCCAACGCTGTGGGCCTGGTCGGATTGATTGCACAGGGATACGGGGCACTGACCTGGGGTTACTGGGTTCTCTTTGTTATTCCTGTCTTAACCTTGGGAGTGAGAGCAATTCTAAAAAATGAATGACTTGATAAGAAATTTGAACGATTTTGTTTCTGAAAATTTCCCTGTTGATAAAGTAACCTCTTTTTTGACGGATTACGATTTGAAACCAGAGGTAATTGAAAAGTACTGCTTTTTTAAGGATGAAAAATATTCTCGAAATTTGGTATACAAGGATGAACATTTCGAATTATTAATCGTTTGCTGGGACTCGGGCCATAAAGCACCCATTCATGGGCATGAAGGTGAGAAGTGTTGGATGAAAGTAGAAAAAGGTTCCCTTCAGATTTGTAACTATCAATTGAAATCAATGAATCCACTTTCTCTTACTATGACTGATTGTATTGATGGTATGGCGGGATTTTTGGATGGCCCAGCGGATATTCATTCCGTTGAAAATATACAAGACAAACCAGCAATCAGTCTCCACCTATACACCAAACCTTTTGAAGAATGTGATATTTACTGTATAGATAAAGGTACCATTGAAAGAATACCCCTGGTATATGATAGTATGTATATGGAGTTATGTTAGATTAAATATCAGTTACTTTGATATTTTCGATAAATAAACAATATGATAATTCCAGCCAAATTAGGAAACCATATTTCCGGTCTAGACCACGATATCCCATCGAATGAAAAGTCACTGAGGGGCCAAAAAAGTTTGGTAGGGAAGAATTCCTTTGGGTGAAATGGAAAATCCAACAAAATATGAAAAGGCCAACCCAGCATAGCAAAGGCAATATCTTTACGATAGCGATTTACAATCCCGATGCATAGGAAGGCGCTGATAAAGCTGTGGGAAATGTTATAGTTAATAAATAACCACCAGGGAATCGTATCAATTGGTGGTGGTCCACCCCCAAATTGAAAGTCACCTCCTAATATTCGAATCAATAACAGTATTCCAAAAGAAACAAGGTCTGGCATTGCACCAAAAAATAGCGCAATCCATGGCCTACTACGGTATCCAAATAATCCTCTGGCCCATAGAGCGTGACTAAAGGTGTCCATTAGTTTATATTATATCGAGACACATTACAATGTGTCTTTAGAATAATTCATTCAAGTTTTGATATAAATCCAAAGACTCTGGATTCGCCAAGGCATCTTTATTTGAAACTTTATCTCCGTGAATTATTTTTTTCACAGCGATTTCTACTTTTTTTCCATTAATTGTATAGGGTATATCCTTTGTCTCCAGTACAATGGCCGGTACATGGCGGGGTGAACAGTTGTTTCGAATGGATTGTTTTATTTGCTTGGTTAGATTTTCAGTTAAGATACATTTTTTATTTAGCTTAATAAATAGGATGACCCTTTCATCGTCTTTCCATTTTTGTCCCACGACCAGGCTGTCTTCCACCTCATCAAATGTATCGACCACACGGTAAATCTCGGCTGTGCCAATGCGAACACCTCCAGGATTTAAGGTGGCATCGCTGCGTCCAAAAATCTGCACACCTCCATGATCATTGATTTCTATATAATCACCATGATACCAGATTCCAGGTAATACATCAAAATAGGCCTGATGATATTTTTCACCATTTGGGTCATTCCAAAAATGAATAGGCATGGATGGAAAGGCTTTTCGGCAAACGAGTTCACCTTTTTCATTTTGGATTGGGTTTCCTTCCGGGTTGTAGGCAGCTACATCCATGCCCAAAGTAATAGATTGGAGTTCGCCGCGATAGACCGGTAAAGTTGGATTTCCTCCAGCAAAACATGAAATGATGTCTGTTCCACCGGAAATAGAAGCTAGCTGAATTTCTTTTTTGATGTGATTATAGACATAATCAAAACTTTCCTCAACTAGAGGGGATCCTGTAGAAAAAATAGTTCGCATTGACTCTAAGGAGTGTGTCTTTATGGGGTTTAATCCTTTCTGTCTGCAGGCTTCTATGTATTTTGCACTAGTACCAAAATGGGTGATTTCCAGTTCATCGACCATATCCCACATGGCATTTGAATTTGGTTGAAAGGGTGATCCATCATAAAGCACTATTGCTGCCCCAATAGCAAGATTACTTACAAGCCAATTCCACATCATCCAACCGCAGGTAGTAAAATAAAAAATGGTATCATCTTGATAAATATTGCTGTGGAGGCGTAATTCTTTTAAATGTTGGATTAAGGTTCCGCCAGCACCATGGACGATTGATTTTGGCAATCCTGTTGTCCCGCTTGAATACATGATATATAAAGGATGCTGAAAGGGAAGTTGTTCAAATTTCAATGGGGATGGATTGGAATCCTTAAAATTATCCCAAAGTATTCCATTTTTCACTGATGATATATCGGGGTTGCTTTCTGTATAAGGTGTAACCACCACACGATTTACAGAGGGAAGTTGATCAAGAATGCTGTTCAGCTTTTCAAGTGAGTCAAACTTTTTTCCATTGTAGTAATAACCGTTTGCAGCAAAGAGAACTTTTGGTTCGATCTGGGTGAATCGATCTAAAACGCCTTTTATACCAAAATCAGGCGAAGAGGATGACCAAATTGCACCAATGGAAGCAGTCGCTAGCATAGCGATTATCGTTTCGGGCATGTTTGGCATGAACCCCGCTACACGGTCACCTTGTTGAATACCTATTTTTCTAAGGGCGGAAGCAAGCTTTTCAACTTCATCAAATAATTCGTTATAGGATAACGTTTGAACCGCTTGACCTTCTCCTTTAAAATGGATTGCCGGTTTTTCAGAACGAATTCTGAGGAGATTCTCAGCAAAGTTCATTTTTACTCCATTAAACCATTGAGCACCAGGCATTTTTGAATCATCGTCTACAACTTGTGTATAATCACCAGAAAATTCAATGGCCATGAACCCCCATATTGCTTTCCAAAAATCTGAAATATTTGATATGGACCACTCATAGAGGTCAAAATAATTTTTTAGATTAATATTAAATCGAGAATTGACCTGATTACGAAAGGCTTCCATTTGGGAAGCATTAATTTGGTTTTGGGTTGGTGTCCAAAGTATAGGATTCATCTTATTGCTAACATTTGAAGGAGGGATTTTATTCAGATTTAATATTTAATGGATACATAATAAAAAAGCCCCCGGGTCGTATACCACAACGGGGGCTTTTTTATTATTAGAATTGACCTTTATTTTTCTTTGCTCATTTCAGATGGTATAATCATTACGGCAGGAACAGCTGCATCACTGACCATATTATTAAATTGAAACAGATCCTCCGTAAGCACTTTGTCCATTTTTTTATAGTGGGTCTGTGCCTGCGATACGAGATCTTCCAATACGCCGTACGATTGTGCTGTAGGCCTTGCATCAACGCTGGAGACCACTCGGACCAAGGCTGCAATTTTGTTATCCAGTTTGATAGGGTAGTTTAACGGATCCTGGCCACTTTTTGACTTAACCTGGATTAACTCCTCTTCGATTGCAGAGAGTTTTTTGGTTAGTTCTTTTCCCGCGGTAAGAACCTCTTCATTCTTAAACCCTGATTTATCCATTAAGCTGGTCAACGTATTAATTTGCTTTTTAATGCTGCGCATGGTCAGGATTTTTTCATTGATTTCTGTTGTTCGATCACGAATGTCCATCAGCAAGTTAAACTGAGCTCGAAAATCTGCTTGCGTGGTGTTTATCCGTGGATCTTTTATGATGAAAAAAGATTCCGTCTGGGAATTGCCGTTCACGGTTAATCGAACTTTATATTCACCGGGAACTGCTTTCGGACCAATATGGGAGCCTCCCCACATAACAGCGTTGGGAACCTTTTTGGCATCCGAGTAGCGCATGTCCCATACAAAGCGATTCATGCCTTGTTTTGTGTCAGCGACGGGTCCTGGCTTCTTTTTGTCCTTTTTATTGGTGTAAGTCTTGATAACATCACCATCCGATTCTATGAATTCCAGAGTGAATTCATCTTCCGTGTTGAGTTTTTCGTCCAAATAATAAAATGTCATTACTCCATTTGGAGGATTCTTTCCTGACGTTGGACTTGGGCCACCCCAACCGCCACCGCCTGGTAGCCGATAAGTACTGCGGGGTATATAGAGATGTGTTTTAGATTTTGCGATTTGGTCTGATAATTGATGCAGGGGTGTCAAGTCGTCTAAAATCCAAAATGAACGTCCCTGTGTAGCAACAACCAGATCATTTTCTTTTACCACCAAATCAGTAACAGGTACAATGGGTAGATTCAGCTGTAATGACTGCCAGTTCTTGCCGTCATCAAATGATATATATATACCCGTTTCTGTTCCCGCATAGAGATAACCCTTTTTTCCAGGGTCCTCACGAACAACGCGTGTAAAAGCACCATCTGGGATCCCTTTTGAAATGAGTTTCCATGTTTTTCCATAGTTGCTAGTTTTGTAGAGATAGGGCTTAAAGTCATCCAACTTATAGCGGGTGACAGCCATATATGCAGTTGCCGGATCATGGGGTGATTGGTCAATGCTATTAACCATTCCAAACTCTGGCAACATGCTTGGCGTTACATCATCCCAGGTTTTTCCACCATCTCTAGTTAAGTTGACACGACCATCATCTGAGCCTACCCAGATTACATCTTTTTCATGGGGAGATGGTGTAATCACAAAAATAGTACAATAATATTCTACTCCAGTGTCATCCTTTGTAATTGGACCTCCAGACTCATCCTGCATCGATAGTGTGTTGGTTGTCAAATCGGGGCTAATGATTTCCCAGGATTGACCCTCGTTGGTGGTTTTATGAAGGTATTGTGACCCTACATATAATGTATTTGCATCATGGGGATCAAATTCGATGGGAAAATTCCATTGGAAACGGTATTTCATATCCTTTACGCCGTGCCCCATTGGGTTATCAGGATAAACCGTGATGTTTCGCCGTTCTTTGGTGCTATGATCATAGCGTGTTAAAAAACCACTATAAGAACCGGCATAAACAATATTGGGATTCTCAGGATGGGGAGCCACGTGTGCACTTTCACCACCACCTACAGGATAGTAATCCCGTTCTGTGATGCCGCCAGAAGTAGTTCGTGATGCAATCGAAACGGTGCTGTTATCCTGCTGACCAGCATAAACACGATAGGGGAATTGATTATCAACATCAGCACGATAGAACTGAGCAGTCGGTTGGTTATGATAAGTACTCCAGGTTGCGCCTGCATCAAAGGAAACCTGCCCGCCACCATCATCCGCGATAATTAAATGTTGTGAATCTTGAGGATCGATCCAAAGGTCATGATGATCTCCATGTGGTGTACGTATTGAATTGAATGTTTTTCCACCATCCTTTGAACGCCAAAATCGGACATTCAAAACATACACCAAATCTTCATTTTCCGTATCAGCATAAACCCGAGAATAATACCATGCCCTTTGGCGTAAGTTATTATCAGAACTTGTTTTTATCCACGTTTCACCAGCGTCGTCTGACCGGAATAATCCACCTTCTCGATTTTCAATAATGGCCCAAACTCGGTCAGAATTCAATGGAGAGACAGTGACACCAATAATGCCAACGATTCCCTCAGGTAATCCTTTGTTTTTTGTAATCTCTTTCCAGGTATCACCGCTATCTGTTGATTTCCACAGGCCCGATCCCTCACCGCCGCTTTCCAGGCTGTACGGTGTCCGTTTGATGCGCCATGTAGATGCATAAATAATACGTGGATTATTTGGATCAAGGATGAGGTCACAGGCACCCACTTCATCATTGATGTATAGAACTTTCTCCCAGGTATCACCTCCATCTGAACTGCGAAATACACCCCGTTCGTCGTTAGGACCGGATAAATGTCCCAACACAGCTGCATACACCAAGTCTGGGTTTCTAGGATGGATACGAATTCTGGGGATACGGTGGGAATCTTTCAGACCCACATCTTTCCAGGTTTTCCCCGCATCGGTAGATTTCCAAATACCGTCTCCATGTGATACATTCCCGCGGACAGTAACTTCACCACCGCCAACATAAATGACATTGGGATCCCATTCACTAACAGCGACTGCACCAATTGACCCTCCGTAAAATCCATCCGAAAGGTTATCCCAGGTTTGACCGCCATTTTTGGTTTGCCATACGCCCCCGCCTGTGCCACCAAAATAAGCTACAAATTTATTACCAGGAATACCTCCTACTGCCGCTGATCTGCCACCTCGGAAAGGTCCAATATTTCTATATTTTAAAGCTTTAAACAGGGATTCACTGTATACTTCCTTTGCCATTGTAAATGACAACCCTGCAAATAAAACAAGCAGAATCCGTAGGTATTTGTTCTTGAAGTGCATAGAAAACCTCCTTGTTATAACACATGACACTTGAAACTCGCTAGTAATTATAGGCCTATAATTACTTTTTGTGCAAGAGAACAAAAAATCCACGTTAAATTTCC
>DTTO01000041.1:0-46516 GCA_012964665.1 Fidelibacterota bacterium | reverse complement strand
ATAGGCCTATAATTACTTTTTGTGCAAGAGAACAAAAAATCCACGTTAAATTTCCCGGTTCTAAAATAAAGTCATAGATGAAAATTGCATTATTAACAGCAGGCGGTTTGGCGCCATGCCTATCGGCATCTATTGGATCTCTGATTAATAATTATAATCAACTAGTACCAGATGGGAAGCTGTTGGGTTATCTGAATGGGTATAAGGGATTATTACTGGGACGATCTATTAATATTCCAAACACGGTCAAAGAAAAAGCAGAAATCCTGTATTCTTTTGGAGGAAGCCCCATTGGGAATAGCCGGGTCAAATTGACTAATGCTGAGAACTGTGTGAAACTTGGGTATGTTAAGGATGGGGAAGATCCTTTAGAAGTAGCAGCCAATCAACTGGTGAAAGATGACGTTAATATTTTACATGTTATTGGCGGGGATGACACGAATACCATAGCAGCCCAATTATCAGTTTATTTAAAAAAGAATGGTCATGATCTTACTGTAGTAGGGTTGCCTAAAACAGTGGATAATGATATCTTCCCTGTTACCCAGTCTTTGGGTGCCTGGACAGCTGCTGAACAGGGAGCTATATTTTTTGAAAATATCGCTAATGAAAACACGACCAGTTCACGACAACTTATTATCCATGAAGTGATGGGACGGCATTGTGGCTGGCTGACAGCTTATACGGCGCAAATATATCATAAACGGTTAAAACAGCGGACTTTTTTACCAGAATTGTTGATTGACCAACAGCGCTGGGATGTAGATGCAGTTTATGTTCCGGAATTGGAAATAAATTTTAATGATGAGTGCGAGCGATTGATCAAACTAATGGACAAAAAAGACTCCATCAATATTTTTTTAAGCGAGGGGGCCGGCATGAGAACTATCATGAAAGAAAAAGAATCCTCAGGTGAAGAAGTAATTCGGGATGCGTTTGGACATGTTGCTCTGGACACTCTCAATCCAGGCCAGTGGTTTGCCAAACAATTTGCTAGCCGGTTGGAAGCGGATAAAACTCTTATTCAGAAAAGCGGTTATTTTGCCCGCAGTGCTGTACCCAATGCACAAGATTTAAAATTAATCATGAAATCCGGAGCGCTTGCAACTCAAATGGCAGTGGAGGGAAAATCTGGTGTGGTAGGATTGGATGAAGAGAACAAGGATGAGTTGAGTTTGATTGATTTTGATCGCATCAAAGGGGGAAAACCCTTCAATACAGATCAGGATTGGTTTCACGATCTTTTGGATGAAATTGATCAGCCAAAGAGATTGAAAAAACATTAGACAGAAATACTGAATAAGGCTGGAGAAATAATTATGGGATTGAATCTAAAAAGTTTGGAAGCTGTAGCTGAAGCAATGGTTGCGCCAGGGAAAGGTATTTTGGCTGCAGATGAGAGTACAGGAACTATTGGCAAACGTTTGGCACAAGTTAATACGGAGAATACGGCGGAAAATCGCAATGCTTACCGTGATTTATTATTCAGTGCGGATGGTATAGAAAAATATATTAGCGGTGTTATTATGTACGATGAAACCCTGCACCAGTCATCATTGGCTGATGGTACAGCTTACACTGAATATTTAGCAGCGAAAGGCATGATCCCGGGGATTAAAGTTGATACTGGAGCTCATGATCTTGCTGGAAGCGAGGGTGAAAAAGTGACCAGTGGTTTAGATGGTCTCGATGATCGCTTAAAAGAATATCGTCAAATGGGAGCGCGTTTTTCCAAATGGCGAGCAGTTATTAATATAACGGAAGATAATCCTAGCGGATATTGCATTAGCGCCAATGCTCATGCTTTGGCCCGCTACGCCGCCCTATGCCAGAAAAATGATTTGGTTCCGATTGTTGAACCGGAAATCCTGATGGAGGGTGATCATGATATTGATGACAGTTTTGTGGTGACGGAGGAAGTTTTACATACCGTCTTTTTTGAACTGTATTCTCAGGGCGTGAATTATGAACAAATGGTTTTAAAGCCTAATATGGTGCTTTCCGGCTATGATGGTTCCGATCGTGCTGGTGTTGATGAAGTGGCCGATGCAACATTGCAATGTTTAGCTAGAACAGTTCCTGCCGCTGTACCCGGAATTGCTTTTTTGTCTGGTGGCCAGAGCGATGAAAATGCAACAGCTCATTTAAATCGGATGAATCAATTCGTAAATGGTAATAAACCATGGAATCTATCCTTTTCATATGGTCGTGCCCTGCAGCAGCCGGCTTTGAAAGCTTGGATGGGGAAGGCAGAAAATGTCGGTGCTGCCCAAATGGCATTACTTAAACGCGCAAAGTTAAATGGTTTGGCAACAATGGGAGAATATTCCTCGGAGATGGAATAAAATAAGTTATAGACGCACTATGTTCGTCTTTCAATGTTATTTATAATAAGTTTTTCAGACAGTGCGTTGTACCACCCCTTAGATAAAACGGGGTAGAATTTTTCATAGTTTAGATAGTTAATTTAAATACAAGGGTATAGGAAGGAACCCATTCGCCATCGCTTTGCGTTATAACATATTTGTAAAATATAGTTGGTCTCCCGATTTTTAACTTTGGTAAATCAAAACCAAATGAGCACCAGTTTATATAGTGTTCCCAGGTTTTCGGTGCAAAAAAGAATTCATTACTGATAAAAGGTGTGATTTTTAATGATGATATTGGTTTCGGTGCTTTGATTTGAATCCGACTTCGATTTCTCATTTCATCTTCCTTTCCTTCACGAATCCGGTATTCCATACGTGATCGTATCTGCCATTTAATACTTGGCCTATTGATATTTTTAATCAGTTGGACTTGTGGTCGACGTTCTAGACTCCAGGCATCTTCTTTGGTTCGGTATTGAGCACGGTATTTTAATTCTACAATCCATGACTGCTGAAAAGGATAAGCGATGCCAAAATCAATATGCTTATGATAAAATCCGGTTTCATTGGTACGGCCGTCAAAATCAACAGTCACTGTTGATTTTCCAAGTGTGCGTTTGATTACTAATTTATCTTGATGATTGAACTGGCTGTTTAGTAAACCAATAGAAAAGATTAATAGAGTCAGGAATTTTCGCATCTAATATTCTATAGTATTCATTGTGGAACCAAAATTTTCATTATCCGTCATTAAAACCAACTTATCTTTCTGAAATATCATGGCTTCCACCTTTTGTCCATCAAAGGTCATAATGGCTTTCAGTAAATCAGGGTGGGTTGGTGTAAATGCGCCTGCATGACTGAATTGACCCAATTCATAAATGAAAGTTGAAAACGGTCCATCATCTCCAGGATCAGAAGTAGCAGAGCACCAGAGGCTGCCATCAGTTTTTAAGGCTAAGTCGGCAATGTTTCTTTTATCCAATTTTGGCTGTGGCAAATCAAATGTTAAAGTTTTTACTTCTTTAAATGATTTAGACCTTGGGTTAAACAAAGCGGTAAATAAAGTGGATTTTCGGGAATCGGAACCTCGGTCTCCGTAAATGATAACGAGACCTTGCCCGGATGGGAAGATGGCGATCCCTTCCAAATTCATTTTTGGTTTTAAATTGGGTAAAGTATAGGTATGAAGAATATCAATGCGATAATCTTTTGGATCAACTGAAGCCTCATAGCATTTACCAGTACTTTCCATGAAAATATATCGATTTTCAAAATTGGGGAATTGGTAAGCACTTTCCAAATCATAGGGTAACTCGGGTTCTGGCCATACCAGAGGTGTGATCTGATACTTTTTATCAATGAAACTGACACGAGGCTGATTTTTTTTCTTGTTATCGTGGACCACCAAGAATCCATCTTTAAAAGCGACGACACCGCTAACTGAATATATCCGTTCCGAATGAATTGTCTTCCAAGGTGATAACGATAAAAAAAATATAGATATTATTAGGGAAATAATTTGAATCATTTTTTCCAGGTATTGTAAGGATGTTTTGAAATAAAGGCATTATAGTAATGTTCATCTCCAGTAACCTCATTGGTTACCCATTTGGGAAGCGTAACCTGCTCATCCTCTGATTTTAGTTCCACTTCAGCTATCCAGAGCCCATCATTATGCCCATGGAATTGATCCACGTCCCATTGTTTTCCCTCAACTATTACATGATAACGTGTTTTTTCAATAATATCATTTTGACAAAGTTTTAAAAGCGCTTTGGCTTCATCTAAAGGAATTTCATATTGAAATTCATCCCTTGATAAACCGGTTCCGCTTGATTTTACCGTTAAAGTTGATACTTCATCCCTGATGATGCGAACGCGCACGATACCAGAATCAGTGATTGCAATATATCCCTGCTCAAAATGTGCGCCTTTAGTCTCGTTTGGCCAATGCGCAAGATCCACCAGGAATTTTCGTTCAATTTCTTTTGCCATGGGTCACTTTTAATCCATAAATAAGCCCGGATGTTAGGATCCCAGGATAGAATGGTTCAAGGTTTAGAGGGTAGCCATCCATAATTTTTCCTGAAATGGTCCAGATAACGCTAACCAATACTGGTAAAACCATCATCGTTACGATATCCGGTCCTGATAATTTTTTTGCACTAAAAGAAAGTAAAAATGGCAATACAAGTCCAGGGACCAGGATTGATCCCAAAACATACCAAAGTTTCACAACTGATGGGATACTGAAAGCCAGACCCAAGGCAATCAGGGCCGTTACAACAAGTCCTTTTTGGACAAATTGGTTGGAAGCATTTGACCATGATTTTTGAGCGCTGTTGGCAGGTGTTTGAATTCGCCATATAATATCCCGGCCAAATGTTATGGCGCTGATCAAACCAAGAGAGTCAATAGTAGACATAATAGTGGATAATAATCCGGTGATAAAAATACCATATGCCAGGGGAGGAAGGACCATGGCACCCAAGCGGGGATAGGCTAATAATGGATCTCCAGGGCTTAGTAATGCCTTGGCGTAAAGACCGGTAGATATTGTCAGTATATCAAAAATGAACCAGAATCCGATGGAAATCAAAATACCGGTTTGGGCAGTTTTGGGCGATTTAGCTGCAGCGCAGCGCTGGTAAAATCCAGGATCTACGAAGGTCCATAAAGCAATAAAAAACCAGACCAGAATGTATTGGATGGATGCACCACCGGTGGGATTCAAATGAGATTCAGGTAAATTGCTTGTGGCCTCTAAAAATGTGCCAGCAGACTTCATGGAAAAAATGAGCAGAAGTATAAACCCCAGGAACATGAATCCAAATTGTAATAGATCGGTGCGAACCACGGCTTTGAAACCGCCCAACCAGATATAGCTCAGGCTCAGCCCCACGGCGATGATCAAAGAAAGAGCCAATGATAAACCAGTGGTGAATTGAAGTAATATGCCGATACTTAGGATATAGGGCGCCGGACTGGCTAAAGCGAGAATATAAATTGCACTTATTATTCCTGCAGTTTTTCCGAAGCGTTTATGGAACTGGTCGGGTAGGGAAATACACTTGGTTTTGTTAATACGACCGGCAATAAAAAGAGCATATAACACTGCGAATACATAATAAGGGAATCCAAGGATAAACCAGGTTTGTACCCCATAAGCATAGGTGTTTTCACCGATTCCCAGTATACCGCCGTACCAGGTAGCTACCAGAGTAGCAACGAATCCTGGTAAGCTGAGTTTTCTCCCCGCTAATAGATATTCTTCGGGGTCTTTACCTGATTCTTTCGAGCGATAAAACCCAAATCCGATGAGCAGGCACGTATAAAGAACTAGGACAGAAAGATCCAGCCAATGCAAGAATTAATTCTCCGGGTGTCCGCGAAATATTAAGACGGGTCTCGAGGCATCCACCGAAAAAGAAGCACCCAGGGCTTGATTTGATACTGCCTTGGCAGAAGGATGAAGCTCCATTTCATTTAAGGGATGGCGGAGAGCGGTAGTGGAAACCTTAGTATTGAAATGTTGCGGAAGGATAGATATGATTTGACCGGGAAAGGTGTTGCATGATTTTTGCCCCTTGTGGCATGTAATCGTAAAGTGATCGGTCACCATGTCAAGGTCTATTTGATCGTAATAGTCAAATAGAATATAATGGTTTGCCAGCGTCATATCTTCCCGCAGGCCAGTAGCCCCCAGGATTGTAATTTTTTCAATGCCATTGTTCAGCAACCAGTTGAGGGCCTTCTCCAGGTCAGTGCTGTCCTGGTTTGATTCGAGAATTTTCTTTCCTGAAAAGGGAAGTTTTGTTTCTTTATAAGAATCGAAATCACCGATAACGGCAAATGGTGTGATTCCATAAGCATTAAGGGCATTAGCACTGCCATCAGTACAAATCACTGAACCAGCATTTTTTAATATATCTAATGGGATGTGGTGGGTTGGGAAAGCACCATTTGCGAGGATAATAATTGGCTGCTTCAGAGAATTTTCCATTGGCTTATCAGGGTAGTAAAGTTATGGGAATTATGACCCAGAAATCATTAAAAAGGAATTGTTGTCAGGCATGATTCAATTATAATTTTAGAAACGATAATTACGGTTATTGTTTCCACATATTATGAGCAAAATCGAATCTAAATATTCCCATAATCCTATCCGTAGTTGGTGTATCCACCAAAGCCTTGACTATCCATGGCGGACCATCATTATTTCTCTTTTAGCAACGTTAATGGTTGGTTCAGGCGCCAGGTTTTTTCTTATTGATGATGATATGTTAAAGATATTGCCTAAAAACCTTGAATCGAGAGTTTCATGGGATGCGATTCAGGAAGAATTCGGCAGTACTGAAGTAATCTTTATTGCATTTGGTAATGAAGGGAAATCCATATTTAATCCGGGGGCCATGGCAGCGTTATGGGATTTAACTGAGGCTTTGGAAGCAGGAAAGCAAATTGAGAAACTAAATTCAATTACAACTGCTGCCCGAATGGATAATTTGGATGGTTTTATGGAAGTAGATGACCTGCAACCTGATCGAAATCTCAGCCAGGAGGAAATCAATGATTTAAAGGACTATCTTGATAAGAATTCAGCCATTAAAAAAAGATTTGTCAGCCAAGATGATCAATATTTTTTGGTCACAGTTCAACCCTACAATAGTGAAGGATTGAATTTATTCCGAGATGAGCTAGTTTCTATTGCAGATCCGATTTTGGCTGATTATGAGGTCCACTATGGTGGTCAGGCCTATGTAACGGGTACGATACCGGCAATGATTCGGGAAGACGTTCAGAGCTTAATGCTGTTAGGTATTTTAATCATGGTTGTGATTTTGCTCATAAATCTGCGGAGTGTCCCTGGAGTTGCCATGGTACTTATGGTAATTGGATTGTCTTTGTTTGCCATGATTGGTGCCATGGGATGGATTTATCAATTAACCGGTTCTGATCGGTTTTTATTTACTCTTATCAATACTTCTATGCCCATCATTCTCTTGACTGTCGCTAATTCGGATGGCGTACATGTTATTTCAAAATTTTTTAGGGAATTGAGAACAAAACATGAAGTTCGTTTGGCGCTGCGTTCCACAATGGATTCACTCCTGATTCCAATATTTCTTACAAGTGTAACGACCATTGCTGCCTTTGCAACTATGACATTGTCGCCGCTCGAACCGCTCTTTGGATACGGTATAACGATTGGCATCGGGATCGCTTGGGCTTGGTTTTTAAGTTCGTTGATGCTTCCAGCTGTTATCAGTCTAAAAAAATGGAATTTGAAATCCAAAGCAATTACGGAACTCAGCATATTTGAAAAGGTTATCAATAAACTGGGAAAGATTGTACTAACGCATCCGAAATATGTTTTTTCGGCGGGGGCAACTATTGTACTCATCGGATTATTTGGGATTTCCAAAGTGGTTGTGGATGTAAATATGAGCAAATTTTTCAAACCGGGAACGGAGATTCGCGATACCATGGATTTTATGGATGAGAAAATGGCCGGCACCTTGGACATCAGGGTACGGGTTGAAGGAGATATGAAAGATCCACAAACCTTATCCAGTATGCGTACCCTCCAAAAAAAGATGGAAGACAATGCAAAAGTAATAACCAGCTTTTCCATTGCCAATGTTGTGGAACAAATGCATAGAACTGTAATGGATGATAATCCTGAGTATGAGACTGTTCCAGATAACCGGGAAAAGGTGAATAACCTTTTTACCGTTTACTCTATGTCAGGTGACCTCGACGATTTTTCTTCCATGGTGGATTATGATTATGAAACTGGCTTAATTACTGCCTTTTCAAAAGTCATGTCTACCGATGAAATTTTTGCCTTTGTAGAAGAAATGAATGGCCATGTCAAAACCACCATGGATAGGGATTTAATTGTAGATTTTACAGGGATGATTGTGATTCTACGGGACTTGGTGATTATGGTAGTCCGCTCATCAGCCTTAAGTATCATTTTTTCATTAATTATAATCGGCATTATTGCATCTATTTTTTTTAAACGTATTTTGTGGGGAACGCTTGCCGTAATTCCGCTTACTTCAGCTGTGATAATTAATTTTGGATTTATGGGATTCTTTGGGATTGAACTCAGTCATATTACGGCGATTTTATCCTCAATAATCATTGGGGTTGGTGTTGACTTTGCCGTTCATTACATTGCCCAGTTCCGTCGTCTTTCCCGAACCGTTGATGCAAGTAAACTGAGCCGGGAAGTGGTAGATGATGTAGGCTATCCCATTATTTTGGATGCAGGGTCCAATATGGGTTTCGGAGCTTTATTATTTTCCGCATTTGTCCCAATTCAATACATTGGCGGGCTGATGGTTTTTGCCATGGTATCCACATCGATCGGTACATTGACCGTTCTATCTGCTTTGGCAGAAATGTTGAAACAGCGATTAATTGAAAGGAATTTATAAAATGAAAAAACTTATCTTTTTTTCATTTTTTGGATCAATAGTTATTGCTCAGACCGGTTTGGGAATTGCTAAAATGGTCGATGAAAGACCTTCACCAAAGGATATGTTTAATAAAACTAAAATGGTATTAACCAATTCCAAGGGTCAATCCCGAACTAACATAATGGTTTCTAAATCGATGGATGGAAATAAAAAGCAGATCATATGGTTTTTGGAACCGAAGGATGATAAAGGTGTTTCCTTTTTAAAAATTGAACATAGTGATCAGGATGATGAAATGCGTATGTGGCTTCCGGCATTTAAAAAAGTCCGCCGGATCTCATCGAAACGAAAAGGGGACGCCTTCATGAGTTCAGATTTGAGTTATGAAGATCTCTCCAGCCGCGATCTTGCAAAAAATGAATTTACCCGTCTTGATGACGAGATGATTGATGGCAAGGATTGTTATGTATTAAAAGTCATACCAAAAAAAGAAGCCAAATCTTCTTATTCAAGGCATATCTCGTGGATTGAAAAATCTTCTCTAATGGCGGTGAAAGAAGAATCCTATGATAAACGGGGTGAATTAAAGAAAAAAAAAGTATACGCACATAAAAAATTAAAGGGGTATTTTGTAATGGAACGTATCTTTGTGGAAGACATTCAGAAAAATCATACCACAGAAGTAACCTTTTTAGATATTCGGGTAGATACGGGGATTGATTATAATTTGTTTCATGAAAAAAATCTAAAACGCATTCCAGAAATGTAATGATAGATCGGAGAGATTTATCTTTGTTATAAAGGATAAAATGAAAAAAATATCATTATTATTGCTATCATTTGCAAGTGCCCAAATAAATTACTCTGGTGAAATCAACCCCTCAGTGATGACCCGGAATTCGGATCAATCCCAGATAAATCTTCCGTTTCGTATTGCTACGCTTGAGGGTGGGTATACTTTTGGAAATGTAGACTTAAAAACCAGTTTAGCAATAGAACATCGCTGGAATACTGGTGAATCAGTTTTTAACCTGCGGGAAGCCTATCTTGCCTATTACCCTGATTGGGGCGAAGTCAAATTTGGGAAACAGATTCACGCTTGGGGGGCGGTAGATGGGAATAATCCCACTGATAATCTAAATCCCTATGACTATTATTACATGTTTTCTCCCGGCACAAAGAGAAAACTGGGTACGCTATCCTTTTCAAGTAAAATATATATTGGGGATTTTCAACTAGAGGGTATCATTATACCGAAACACGGAATTAACCGAATGCCTTATGGTGAAAAGGATTTTCCGCTCAGTATTCCTGTTAAGCAGCCGTTTGTCGAATATGAAGTGGACAGAGAGATGGAGATTGGATTCCGGGTTCAGAATTCTTCTGCGCTAGGAGATGTGGGATTTGCTATTTTTAATGGTAATGATCGAGCGCCTAGCCTCATGACGGCTAATGTGACTTTTCAGGAGGGCGTGCCGCCAGTAGTCGATCAGTTAAATTTGGGATTCCGGACCACAACAACTTTGGGATTCGATTTTGTCACATTCATCGGTGATTTTACGCTCCGTGGAGAATCGGCTATTTTTAAAACAAAGGCCCCTTTATTGAGTATCAACCTTTTTAAGATTCCACTGGATCTATATGAATTGCATCAGGAGGTCACCTACGCTCAATCTGTCTTTCAGATTGAGTATACTACTGCTTCTGATATAACTATTTCGGCTCAGTACATTGCTAGTAATGTAAGCTCGGAACGATATGACTGGTTTCATACATTATCTGTTGAACTGGTTCAGTTGCCAAATCCAACTTTCAGGCCAGGGATGGGAACACCCTTTGCTATCTTTACCGATAAGGCGATCATGCTGTCCTCTAGTGGTGTAATGATGGATGATCGTATGGAATTAAAGGGTTCCACACTTGTGAATATGGATGAAAGTGGTTATATGTTTACTGCTTCTATTGGGTATTCACCCTGGATTAACTGGAAAATTGAAACAGCTATTGTGCAGTTCAAAGGTGAAAAGGATGAACCAGAAAACGCATTTACGAAGATGGAAGATTTTTCTCATTTAAGACTCGGACTGTACTATAATTTTTAATTCTTTAAATTCTGGTATGACCAGATTAATAATATTTATTCACCTGTTGGGTGCTTTTCTTACTGCACAACCAACAGGGCGGGAAATCATGGAAAAACTGGATCAGATTAAAAAGCCCATGGATATCCAAACGCGCATTAAAATGACCTCAATATCTACGAAAGGAGAAAAAGAAAGTACCCGTTCAAGAGTGTTAACAAGTTTGGAAAAACGGTATGAAGACGGCCGATATAATATGAAATCTTTGCTTAGGTTTTTGGAACCTAAAGAAATTAAGGGGACTGGTTTTCTCACTTGGGATAAAATCGGTTTTGATTTTGATGATCAATGGTTATACATACCAGCGCTGAAAAAAGTAAAACGGATCCGGGCCGCAGATAAAAACCGCAGTTTTATGGGTACAGACTTCAGTTATGAAGATTTATCCGGTCGAGACCTAGATTCGGATGAATATGAATTACTTGGAGAAGGAATCATTCACGGAACTGAATGTTACCAGATAAAAGCCAAACCCATAGAAAAGGGAACTCAGTACAGCGCCAGGATTGTTTGGGTAGATAAAGAATATTATTTGATAAAGCGGGTGGAATTTTTTAATAAAAAAGAAAATCGTTTTAAAATTTTAGATATTCCCACACACGTCAAAAATGGTGATTATTGGACTGCTACCAAGATGATAATGAAGAATTTAAAAAAGGCCCATCGTACAGAGTTAGAAATTCTAAAGGTCGATTATGACCAGGGTCTAAAGGACAATGTTTTTACAGAGAGTTTTTTAAAACGGTAGTATTTCCAATTTTATTTGTAACCGATAGAATCGAATGGATTGACCAATGTTGTGGTAATATTTTTTAAATGAGCACCAATTCTTTTTAAATACCTTGCATATAAAGTGACAGCCGCCGTTTTAGAGGGAGATCCAAAATCAAGTTTACCACTTAATACACTGTTCACTATTTTATCAGATTTTCCTGTCAATTGCTCATGATAGCCTTCCTTCATAGCTTGGGCAATATTTGTGTCTTGCGTATTAATGGCTTCGAGCGTTTTATCGAATCTCAATTGAACTTCATTTTCAATTGTAGACAGGTCTTCTGAAATTTCTTCCGAAATAATTTGGGTGGGATGATTAATTGCTAGATCAAGGATATTCTTACAATAATCACCTATACGTTCAATATCCACTACCATGTTGATTAATATTAGTCCATTGGCTATATCGACTTTTTCTGACTGTACGGAATAATGGGTGAGTACTTTTCGGCGAACTTCCTGTTGAAATTCGTTGATTTCTTTATCCCTCTTTTTTAATTTTTTAAGCGTTTCAATATTGTGTGCTTCCCGCAGATAAATAATAGCCTGCGAAAAAATATTTTTTGAAAGTTCAAGCATTTCACAAGATTGATCCCATGCTTGCTTCGATAAGTCGTTTGCTCTCCAAATATTTGTTAATTCTTTCCACATAGCATAGCCTTCCTGTTGATTAAAAAATTATGAACATAACTGGAATGAAATGAAGTAATATGTAAACAGTGATGAAAATAGTCAAATTTTTAGATGACACACTGGCTATTTCACCGACCCATTCTGCCAATCGAATTGGAATCTCTTTAAAAGGATATAGAATAGCTATACCAAAAATGTTAAAAATCAAATGGGAAAATGCTACCGTCACAGCGATGTCATTTTGTGTTATCATAGCAGCCAATAAGGCAGTTACAGTAGTACCAATATTGGCCCCTAAAGTATAGGGGAAAAGTTGGCGAATGGTAACAACACCTGCACCTGCAAGCGGTATGATCATAGAAGTTGTAATAGAGCTGCTCTGGACTAAGATCGTCATTAGAATGCCAAATAATAAACCTGTTAAAGCATTTTTAAATAAATAATCATTAATAATTATCTCAAGCTGAGTTAAAACTAATGAACGCATTGTTTTGATGAGCTTTGCTAAAGCAAAAAACATCAGAATAATCGAGAAGACCATTAACATAATGTGAGTATAGGGTAAGTAAGAAAAAAGATTATCAAAAACATCGATAACAGGATCAATGATGGCTTTCAATGGATTAAAAGCCTTGTAGCCACCTGCGCCAGAGAATAAACCTTCCATTACAACGGCGCAGCGTGTGATTACATTATAATAAAGCTCTAGTGGAAATAAAACTATCACAGCTAGTATATTGAAGAAATCATGAACAACGCTTGATGAAAAAGCACGCTTAAATTCTATTCGATTGGTTATATGTCCAAACGACACAAGTGTGTTTGTAATGGTTGTACCGATGTTTGCTCCCATAATAATGGGGACTGCACTCGCCAAGTTTAATGCACCACCCGCAACAAGCCCAACAACGATGGATGTTGTTGTAGAGGAACTTTGGATCAGGCTTGTTGCTACTATTCCAATGAGTAATCCAGCAAAGGGATTAGAGGTCATTTGAATTAGTGTTTCGGCAAACCCTTTCCCAAAAAGTTTAAAGGAGTGGCCTAATAGTTTAATACTTAAAAGAAAAATGTAAAGGGTAAGAATTACAATGAATACTTTATAAATCTTTTTTAATAATGGATTATAAGTGAGTGCAGCCAAATTCTTGTTTTACTTTACTTATAGATTTCGTTCAGAATTAACGATTTTCCATCATTTCTAGGTGAAAATTTTAATATAAAAACCAAGTGCAATAGTATAATTATTACACAGATTTTTGAAGAATTAATTACGCAGTGGTTTGCCTTTTTTGAGCATATAGCGGATACGATCCTGGGTCAGAGATTCTCCCGCCAAGGAGACAAATGCTTCACGTTCAATGTCCAGAAGATACTGTTCATCTACTGTTTTAGTTAATCCAGCTTTATCGCCTCCAGTCAGAACAAAGGCCAGTTTTTTGGCAATCAATTCATCATAGGATGAAATTTTCCCCTGAGCCTTAAAGCCTTTTAAGGCCATGGCCATTGCCGTGCGGCCACCTGTACCAGGCAGTTTTAAGTCATCCCTGTATTGGGGTGGCTTATAGCCATCATTAACCATTGCCAAGGCTTTTTGCTTGGCAGTTAAGATGCGGTGGTCATTATTTATAATTACCGTATCAGATTTTAACAAGTATCCCAGGAATTTTGCTTCATCGGCGCTAGTGGCCACCTTGGCAAAACCGATTGTCTCAAATGCTTTTTGAGATACCTGAAAGGCATTAATACGGCCCTTGCCGCTATTTTCCATCAGGTTCAAAATCAAGCGCAGGTTTCCGCCGGCACCAGGAATCAGTCCTACACCCACTTCTACGGCGCCAATATACAATTCACCTGCTGCCACGCGATGTGCTGCCGGTGCTATTAATTCAAATCCGCCACCTAAAGTGAGGTGATGGGGGGCGGCTACAACGGGTGCTTTGGAAAAACGTATCCGCTGGGTCAAATCCTGGAGCTGCTTTATGGTGTCATTCATTTGATCCCAGGCGCTGGCTTCTATGGCCTGGATCATATTTGCCAGGTTAGCCCCAGCACAAAAGTTGGCTCCTTGATGCCCGATTACTAAGGCCTGATATTTGTCTGCTTCTAGTAAATCCATCCCATCGCTGATGGTCTGTCCCAAGGAACCATCAATTGGATTCAGGGTCGGCTGAAGCACAGAATGAAATTCCACATTGAGAACCCCGTCCCCTAGGTCAATCAGACTAGCGCTCCAATCTTTTTTAACTAAATTACCGCCCGTTTTATGCAGGTTTAAATTGATAGATTTTTCACTCTGCTCTTCTGTTTTTACAGTAGAGGATAAAACATCAAAATAGGTGCGGTTTCCGTCTTTGATTTCATAAAATGATTCCCGGCCCAAAGCCAGCATATCATTTACCCATTGAGGAACTTTTCTACCTTCTTTTTCCATCCGTTCAACCGATTCCCGTACACCAATTCCATCCCAAACTTCAAAAGGACCGGATTCCCATCCGTAACCCCATTTCATAGCGTTATCTATATTGATAATATCATCACTGATTTCGGGTAAACGGTTGGCAGAATAGATCAATGTCCTGGATAAAATTTCCCAGAAAAATTTACCGCCTTTGTCATCACTATAGGCCATGGCCTTTAACTTTTCATTTGGAGTCTGTCTGTCTTTTGCTAACCGGAATCCATCAAAACGAACTTTTTTCTGGGGACCGTATTCACCAGTTTTTAAATCAACTGAAAGGATGCCTTCATCTGTTTTTTTATAAAATCCTGCTTTGGTTTTTGCGCCCAGATTCCCATCGTCCACAAGCTTTTGGAGGAAGATTGGTATTTTAAACTCTTCCCGTTCTTCATCATCGGGCAGATTTTTATAAGATGTGTTTGACACATTAATCATTGTATCTAGTCCCACCACATCCGCAGTCCTGAATGTGGCGCTTTTTGGCCTGCCAATAATTGTACCAGTTAATTTATCCACTTCTTCGACCGTAAGACCGTTTTTAATAGCAGTGTTCATAGTGACCGACATACCCAATACACCGATACGATTACCGATGAAGTTTGGTGTATCCTTTGCGTGTACAATACCTTTTCCAAGGACGTCTTCACCAAATTCGGCGATCATTTCATATACAGCTTCGTCTGTATCCGGTCCCTTAATTAATTCCAACAGACGCATATAACGGGGTGGGTTGAAAAAATGAGTAATCATAAACCTTTTTTTCAGATGAGCCGGCAGTACAGAAATCAAATCAGACAAAGGAATTCCGGAAGTATTGGATGTCATGATAACAGATTCTTTCAAGTGCGGGACAATATTATTATATACGGCATGTTTAATGTCAAGGCGTTCGGCCACAGCTTCGATAACAAGATCAACTTCACTTAATTTTGTCAGATGCTCATCATAATTGCAAGGTTCTACCAAATCGGCATTTTTTGGTTTATACAATGGAGCCGGTTTCATTTTCGTAAGACCATCCACACCTTTTTGCGCCAATTCTTGGCTGATATCATAAAGGAGGCCAGGAATTCCGGCGTTTGCAAAATGTCCTGCGATTTGTGCGCCCATTACGCCGGCGCCCAATACAGCGACTTTATCAATGGATTGATTCATGATTTCCTTAAATAGCTTATGGTCTTTTAATAATAGTTGCGATTCCCTGGCCGGATCCGATACACATGGTGGCTAGGCCCGTATGATAGTCGTGCTGTTCCATCACATTAATGAGTGTACCTACAATCCGTGCACCGGATGATCCTAATGGATGCCCAAGCGCAACTGCACCACCATTGAGGTTCACCTTGCTGGCATCCCATCCACCTTCTTGAATCACGTAGAGCGCTTGAGCTGCAAATGCTTCATTCAATTCAATCACTTCGATATCCTCCATGGTCAAACCCGCTTTTTTCAGCGCTTTTTCCGTTGCAGGAATAGGGCCCATTCCCATGCGTGTCCAATCAACACCGACCACAGCTCTGCTCGCAATTGCTGCTCGGATGGTTAACCCATTTTTTTCAGCAAATGATTGACTGGTGACCAGCAATGCAGCAGCTCCCAGTGAAAAAGGGCTGCTAGTGGCTGCAGTTACCGAACCACCTTCCACGAAAGCCGGATTTAAACTTTTGATTTTTTCAACATCAGGTGTGCGAGGACCTTCATCTTTTTTGATTGTTTTTTCACCATAATAATCAATTGGGACCACTTCATTATCGAATTTACCTGCTTCCCAAGCAGCCAACGCTTTTTCATGGGATTGAATACAAAATTCTTCCTGGTTTTCTCTGGTTATATTGCCGTCATTGGCTAGGTTTTCTGCTGTTTCGCCCATACCTATATAATATTCTTGTTCTGCCAATTCCGGGTGGAAATCCGGAGCAAAACCACCGGGAGGAATGGAAAACATGTCTTCCACACCAGCTGCAATAGCCACGTCAATATCACCACTTTCAATTGCTGCGCTAACCTGGTGCAAGGCATCCATGGACGAACCGCAAAATCGATTCACGACTTTTCCTGGTACGGACTGGGGTAAGCCGGCCAATACACTAACAGAACGACCGATCAGCATGCCCTGGGGCCCTTCGGGGAAAGCACATCCCATGACTAAATCTTCTATCTGTTCCGGTTTGACTGTCGGATTTCTATCCACTAATCCTTTCACAACCTGGGCGGCTAGATCATCCGGACGAATGCCCACCATTTCACCATTTTTTACGCCAATGGGTGAACGGGTTGCATCAATAATTACTGCTTGATTACTCATTTCAAACTCCTAATAGGGATATCCGTTATTATTATAAACATGTTTTGCAATTTTTCGTTTTAAGCTAATTACGTTGGTTTTCAATCGCATACGATTTTCAAATTCAGAAATTTTTTGATCCAGCAAAGGGGAGGGTGGCCCATCGTGGATAGCAGCTATAGCAGTGTGAACGTTGCTCATGATTCGATTGGACATTTCTGTTGTAAATATTTTGGCGATATTAACCACATTGGGTTCAGGAGAATCACTGGCCATGATTTTACGCGCACGAACGACCGTACTTTCAGCCGTAAATATATCCATGAAAATATCAGCAATGATTTCAGTCAGCTGTTGTTCGTGTTTTAAATCTTGACCGTATTTGCATAATGCTTCATTAAAAAGATAGAGTGCAAATCGTTTCGCCGTTTCAATGGAATGGCATTCTTCAGCCAAAGTATCATCCTTAAGCTTCAGTTGGCCATTAGACATGAAATCTGAAATTTCTCTGATAGCTTCCCGAATAGGCAACTCTTCCATCAGTGCTTTTTTCATCATAAACCCGCTAATAATCTGCCGGTTAATTTCGTTTGTCCCTTCCCAGATTGGGTTGATGCGGTCATCGCGGTAAGCACCTGCTAAAAAATACTCTTCTAAAAATCCATACCCACCCATTATCTGGAGCCCTTCATCAATAACATAATGGCTAGTTTCGGTGCCATAAACTTTTACCATGGAAGTCTCTATGGCATATTTTTCCATAGCCCGGCCCATTTTGGAGTAATAATCCTTGCCTGATTTATCCAATTGATCGATTTCTATCTGGAGAAGTCCAATCGTACGATAAATCATACTATCAGTGGCAAAGGTGCGAACGGTCATTTCTGCTATTTTTTTGATAATAGCATCAAAGTTTGAAATGGATTGGCCAAAGGCGCGTCTTTCCTTGGCATATTGGGATGTTCGATTGATCACCTGTTTTGAACCACCTACACAGGATGCGCCTAATTTGAAGCGTCCTATATTTAAAGTATTAAAAGCAACTGCTGCGCCTTTGCCGACCTTATATAACAAGTTGTTTGCAGGCACCTTGGCGTTTTGAAAGATCAGAGAAGTAGTGGAAGAACCTTTCATCCCCATTTTCTTTTCTTCGGCTCCAATCGAAAATCCTTCTGTATCACGATCAACTAAAAATGCAGTGAATTGATCACCATCCACTTGAGCAAACACGGTATATACTTCGGACCAACCTCCATTGGTAATAAATGTTTTTTCACCATTTAATATATAGTGTTTCCCATCCTTTGATAATTCGGCGGTGGTTTTTCCAGCGAGAGCATCGGAACCACCTGAAGGTTCGGTCAGCCCGTATGCGCAAAGGATTTCCCCTGAAACAATTCTGGGTAAATATTTTTCTTTCTGTTCTTTAGTGCCAAACCATACGATAGGCAAACAGCCAATGCCAGTCTGGACGGCCCAAGCCACCGCAAAAGAAGGACTGTGGACGAGAGCTTCGGTAACGATTCCAATTGTGATTTTATCCAAGTCTAAACCACCATATTCTTCGGGAACATCGATGCCGAGAAGTCCCAGCTCACCCATTTCCTTAATTAGTGACTTGATTAGGTCAGGATTATATTTTTCAATTTCCTCTTTTTGAGCCAAAATACGGTCTCGGTCAAATTCTATAACCATATTATAGATATCACGGTGCTCATCGGTAAAATCTTCCCGTGAATACACTTTTGCTTCCGTGATTGGCTCAACCAGGAACTGGCCGCCAGTTATAAACCGTGTCATTGTTTCACTCATGCCTATCTCCTCAAGTTTTCTTTAAAAGTCCCGCTAGGATGAAATCACTAATAGTTTGGATATAATCCCTTGCACTGACCCCGTGTGTATCAAAAAGTGTAAACCAATTAATAGATTCTACATTTAGCATAATGGACATAGCCGTTATCCGAATGTCCAGTTTTTTAAAATCATCATCTTTTACACCCTTGGCAACAATTTTTTCAAGCACTTCAAGAAATTGAGAGTAAACTTTTTGGAGTTTTGCTCTAAAATCATCATCTTTCTGTGCCATAGACCAAAATTCAGTAAGAGCGATGAATGGATCAGGATCCGATTCATATTGATCAATGAAATAATTAAACAGGCTTTTCAATTGATCGGGGGCAGCTTGATCATTCTCTACCAAATGATTGATTGTAGCGCTATAACGAATTACCCAGAAATTGACCAGATCTAGGTACATATCCTTTTTGGATTTATAATACCAATAAATTGCGCCTTTGCTTAGTTGGGATTTGCTTACCACATCGTCCATTCGCGATCCTTCATAACCATTCTGAACTAAGACGGTGAGGGCAGCATCAAGAATCTGGTCTTTGCGTAAATCTTGCTTTGTTTGATTCATTAACTAAACCGACTGGTCAGTCTATTTTAATTTTGGCTAATAGATAAGACAAGAATTATTTTTTTATTTTATAAAATAATTGTTGAACAGGGGTGAAGGAATTATTAATATTGTAATTGAGACTTAGTCTCATTATATATAATAACTACTAATTATTCTGGAAAATCAATTAAATGAAATACATAACCATAATTTTTGGAATCTTAACAATTATTTGGGCAGACGACAGAAGATATGTTTGGACCTACGAATACCTGACGATGAAACCTGGGGAAGTAGAGTTTGAACATTATCTCACATTTCAAGGGAATGACCGTTTTCATTCACATAAAGCAGTGGATGTCAAACACAACCTGGAATTAGAAATTGGAATGAATGAACGATTTGATGTAGGCATCTACCAAAATTTCAGTCAGCCTCAGGGCGAATCCCTACACTATGATGGATATAAAATACGCATGCGTTACAGGCTCGGAGAAAAGGGCCGCTATATCATGGATCCCTTGCTGTACTTTGAGTACAAAAGTAATACGGATTTTACTAGCCATGTATACGAAGGCAAATTGATTTTAGCTAGAGATTATGGACCATGGAATATCGCCCTGAATCCCGTATTCGAAACAAAAAACATATCGGGCACGTGGAAAACCGAGTGGCGATACAACGCTGGTTTCAGTAGGCGTATTTATCCCTTATTATCATTGGGGTTAGAGTTCTCTGGAAATGATCAGCACCAGTTTATTGGCCCGGTAATTTCGCACGGAGTGAATGGGTTGTGGGTTGCGGTCGGGAGTTCAATAGCTATTACCAATATATCCAACGGTGTTAATCCTTTCAAGATCCGAATGATTATGGGTATAGATTTATAGCTATCAATACTTCTTTATATTTGAAGAATTTTGAACTTTTCCCAATTTTTATTTCTTCGATCAGGCTGTTACATTCGGCAATTATAACAACGACGAAATAATCGATATATTATTCTTTCAGAATACCTAACTGTCGATATTTTTCCTGATATTTATGGTACAGCATTTTGTGCCGATCACCCATATCAATTTTCCGACCCTGAATGTATGCTTGAAGTACATTAGTTCTGATTTCTAGCGGATCGCCATTAGCAATAAATAAGGTTGCATCTTTACCTGATTCTAGGGAACCAACTTGTGGGTCAATTCCTAAAATTTCAGCAGCTGAAAGGGTTATCGACCTCAATGCTTCATCTTTTGGCAGTCCATATGCTGCTGCCATGGCAGCATGGTTTGGTAGGTTTCTTACGCGGGAGGCATCGCCACTGGAACTAGCGATACAGAATTGTATACCGGCCTCGTAGAGCAGAGCCGCACCTTTATATGCCTGATCGTAATCTTCATAGCGTCTTGATGGAAGGGCAGTTACGCCTTCATAAATAACAGGAATCTTATTTTTTTTGAGCAAATCGATCGTACGCCAGGCATCTTTGCCGCCAACCAAAACGATTTTCACATCATGCCGATTAGCCCAGTGAACAGCTGCTTCAATCTGCCGTACCTCATTGGCATGGATATAAATCGGCAGGTTACCTTGCACATAGGGAATCATACTTTCCAAACGTAAGTCTTCCTTGTGGTAATCTTCTGCCGTTCGAGTATTGGTTTGTCGCAAACGTGCATAGGCATGAGATTGTTTCATTATCTCATCCAATTTTTCCAAGGCCTTTTGGCGGCGTTCATTTTGTTTTTCCGCTGACATACTAAAACGACGTCCCCCTGCTCTGATACCCATTTGAGGCCAATTGATATGCAATCCACTGGGATGAGCAAAGGTTGCATTTTCCCAAGTCCATCCATCCATCATCATGATCGAAGCCTGTCCGGATACGAGACCGGAGGCAGGCACTATATTCGCAATAAGCACTCCATTGGAACGTGTTGTTGGTATAATTTCTGAATCGGGGTTATAAGCTACATTCGCTCTGACATTTGGATTAAAATCACCTCTTTCCGAATGATCATTGGTAACATCCACAGCACTGATTTCTACCAAGCCCATACGGGAAACGGCGGCAATAAAACCGGGATAAACATGCTTACCGTCAAGATCGATGACCTCTGCCCCATCGGGAGGAGAAATAAACTCACCAATGTGGGTTATTTTGCCCTTATCAAATAGAATCGAACCATTGACTACACCATTTGAAACAGTATGAATAAACCCGTTTTTCAACAAAATAGGATGTTTCTGCGGCGCAGCAGGTATTTGATTATTAGGAAATAAAAAAGTTGATAAAAGAATCGCTGCCATTAACTGTTTCATTATTCTTCTCCTTCCATCAAATAAGCCTCTAACGCGTCACAGGAATCAAATCGATTTCCACGCCGTCCTTTCGGTCTCATAGCCTTTTCTCCATCTTCAGGAGAGGCGAGTATTTTTTGTATTATAGAGTTTCTTACTTTTGCATCCCGCTGACGGTAATATTGATCTTGTTCTAGAGAAAAATACTGTTTTCCATCAAGCCAAGTTTGTTCACAAACGGAATACGTTGATAAGGGGTGGCCAGACCAGATAACAAAATCCGCATCTTTACCGATTTCTAGTGAACCTACATGTTTATCGATCCGCAACTGTTTGGCAGGATTGATTGTGACCAATTTGAGTGCTTCGGCTTCATCAAGACCGCCATATTTTACCGCTTTGGCCGCTTCAAGATTCATGCGCCGTGCCAGTTCATCACTATCTGAATTAAAAGAAACAGTAACACCAGCATTAGTCATTAACGTTCCATTATAGGGAATGGCGTCCACCACTTCATATTTATAGGCCCACCAGTCTGAAAAAGTGGATGCACCAGCACCATGTTCCGCTAAACGCTCTGCAACTTTATAGCCCTCCAGTACATGTTGAAATGTGCCAATGGTAAAACCAAAATCTTCTGCAATACGAGTGAGCATTAGTATTTCATCTTGCCGGTAAGAATGGGAATGAACAAGGCGTTTACCTTCCATGATTTCGACAAGGGCATCTAGTTCCAAATCACGACGCGGAGGAATAGCAGACCGTTGAAGTCTGACATCTTTATTATGGGTGTCCATTGATTGTTTATAATCACTTGCTGAGGAAAAGGCGTCACGAATAACCTGTTCAACACCCATCCGTGATTCTGGATAACGACCATATGGACGTTCTCGTTTTACATTTTCACCCAAAGCGAATTTAATTCCTTGGGGTGCCTCTTTAAATATCAGTTCATCAGAAAAACTACCCCAGCGTATTTTCATCACTACATTCTGCCCACCGATAGGATTGGCGGACCCATGCAGCAGGTTGATCGTAGTTAGTCCGCCGGCCAGACCGCGATATAAAGCGACATCATTGGGATCAATCACATCCCGCATTCGAACTTCAGCAGTAACATTTTGAAATCCTTCATTGATTGATTCCCCCGCCATGTGGCTATGGGCGTCAATCAATCCTGGTGTTACATGTTTTCCAGCACCATCAATCACTAGTGCATTCCCTCGGGGAAGGGTGATATTTCTGGCGATCTTTTTTATTTTTCCATCTTGAATTAGAATATCGTATTCCTTCAGTATACCTTTGGGTCCGGATGTCCAAACCGTTGCGTCATTAATCAAAATTGTTTTTGGATTGGGCACATCCTCATCCAATCCATAGGCGCCTTCAGGAAAAACTAAATCAAGATTACTGGGATCTTCTTTTTTTTGTTTCTTTTTCTTTGGGGTTTTTTTAGTCTCTAGTACCGCAGACCAGTTATCACTTGTTCCATCAGCATAAAACGATTGTCCCATAGCCTTTTTTTCTGTAAATGTGCCCTGAAACCGCGTAACACCTTTTTGTAAAAGGGTATCAGCTTTGACTGAAAATGCAATACGATCCTGCTCCACTTTCACATGATTAAGTTTTATGGATTTATTTTCAGTTTTTATTTCTCCGCTAAATCCTTTCGCAGATTTATTAAGAACCAAAGACCAAACATTATTCCTTTCCTTTAATGACCAGGTTCCAGCAATAGAAACAAAAGGATCCGGTTCTATCTCATACTCATTTCCGTCAATCCAAACGGCATTGACAGTTGATTCACCGCTAAAATAATTATTATCGGCAATGACCAGGTTAGCGATATATCCGGGGGCCACTTTACCCAATCGTTTTGATTGGCCAAATTCTCGAGCTGGATTAGTGGTTAGGGCAGCCAGGGCATCTGATTCATTAAGGCCTCGGTTTATACTGCGAGAAAGGTTTTTTTGAAAATCTTTTTTATTTTTTAAATCAGAACCCGTAAGGGCAACTTGAAAACCAGCTGCAACAAGTTTTGCAACATTATCAGGTGCCATATCCCAGTGTTTTAATTGTTCAGTTGTGTATTGCAGCGCCTGATAGGGATCAGCTACTTCCGGTTTACCAGGGAAATTCAAGGGTACGATCATAAATGAGGCTGGCATTTGATCAATACGGCGATATTCATAGCCATTTCCTCTGATCCAAAAAGTCAGGTCAAACTCGTCAGCGATATTTTCTGAACGGTCGATGTAAAGCTCATTATTGGTGCGGAAAACAAAAGGTTGTTTTTTTCCTTTTCCGCTTGATAGGGCTTCAAGGGAACGGTCTTTTTGAATTGGTTCGTTTCCATCAGGGTATTTGGCTAAAATATTCCCTGTTTTTTCATACCAAGTCGCATCATAAAAACCCTGTCGGATAAATGCAATAACTCCCAATAGTGAGGTGGGGTATTCCCTACTTCCCCATCCACTGGATGCGAATTCAATTACCTGTGCAATATTTTCTGATAATACTTTTGGTGTTTTGCCTAATTGAACCAGCGCGGATTGGCCTTGAAAGATACCGCCCTTTGGAGTGATATGGGCGGTTGTAAAACCCAATGCTCTTAAATCTCTGAGTTCTTTATCCTTGGGATGAAATAAATCGGCTGCTTTTAGATAAGCGCGCATGTTGGAATTCCAATGGGCTTGTAACGAAGTATCTTTTTTAATTGTATTTACATCCAGCCAACTTTCAATGAAGCCAGCATAAATGTGTTTTCCTTCCATATCCCTGATGGTTGCCTGCTTAGGGATTTTTACATCAGAACCAACAGATGTAATCATGCCATTGCGCATGACTACGGTCCCATTTACAATTGTTTTTCCTGGTGAAGCATGGATGGTAGCATTCGTTAGGGCCCATGCTCTGGGTGGATTTCTGTGGAGTTCTTTTGCTGGTCCGACCTGAGCTGAAATGAGGGAAAAAATCCACAGGAAAATAATTGTTAGTTTTTTCATAATTATCCTTAATAATTGGGTTTTAGAAACTGAACCACCCGGTATGAGTTAAAGTAACCAGAACTTACAAATAAAAAAGTAATGAAAGTTGACATCACATATTTACGAATTCCATTATCGTTCATTTGTGGTAATTAAATAAGATAATTCCCGCACCGGCTCATAACTTTGTATTTTGTTATGTGATAAAAAGAGTTTTCAATTATCATAGAAAATTTTTTGGTTTGATTGGGACAACATCATCATCTAATGAAGTTTATTAATCGACTTACAGTTTTATCGCCATTTTGGATCCTCTCATCCTGTTATTTTTTAATACCGCTATTGCGGAGTCCTATTCAAGCACCTCAATTCTTTATCGATATTGATAGTGCCATTCCATTTATCTGGTGGATGATTATTCCATACTATTTTTATTATATAAGTTTATTCTTACCGCTCATGATATCTGATTTATCCATGTTAAAGTCTTTTGTAAATATTGCAATGATTCTATTGCTTGGATCATATAGCATATTTATCATCTGGCCAATTTCATGTGCGCCGGTTCTGATGAGTATTCAACCCAACCCCTTGTCAGCGCTATATGGCTTTGTTACATTTTCCTGGTTACAACAAAATGCGTTTCCATCTGTTCATGTCATAATAAGTACATTTATTGGGCTTATTTTTGCAAGACAAATACCTGGACTAAAGTGGTTGTTTTGGATTGGGATCGTCCTGGTATTCCTTGCCACATTTTTAACTAAGCAGCATTTTATTGCTGATTCTATAGCAGGATTAATTATAGGTATTATTGGTTATCGTATTTGGTTTGAAAAAGTAATGATAAAATCTGAGGGCTAATTATGGGTAAAATATCAACAGTTGAATATTTAGGCGACCTTAGAACAGAAGCAGTTCATCTTCAATCAGGCGATAGAATTCTTACTGATGCCCCTAAAGATAATGAAGGAAAAGGTGAAGCATTCTCGCCTACAGATTTGGTAGCTACATCGCTGGCCAGTTGCATGATCAGCGTTATGGGAATTAAAGCCAGGCATCATGGGATTGACATAAACGGTACAAAGGCCGATGTAGTAAAAGAAATGGGAGCGAATCCAAGGCATATTAATGCAATTCGCATTAATATATATTTTCCCCAAACCTATTCTGAAAAAGAGCGGGAATTGCTCGAGCGAACGGCTCACACCTGTCCCGTTGGGAATAGCTTAAGTGAAAATTTAAAAGAAGATATTACTTTTCACTATCCGGATTTATAAGATTCTAAGTTGAAAAACCAAAAGGGTAAGAGTAAGTTTTCCTTTCGCAAATGGCCTCGGAATTCAAGTTAGCACCTTCCATATTATCCGCTGATTTTACAAATCTGCAATTAGCCCTGTCCCAATGCGATGATGGGGGTGCCCATTGGATTCATGTGGATGTAATGGATAACCAATTTGTACCTAATTTAACCATCGGACCGCCCGTGGTGAAATCCCTGCGACCGAATACGAAAAAGTTTTTGGATGTGCACATGATGGTGATTGAGCCTGAAAAGTTGGTGGAACCATTTGCCAAGGCAGGTGCCGATTCAATTACCTTCCATATTGAAGCAACAGACGATCCTCAGTCTGTCATTGATCTCATCAAAGCAGCCGGAACAAAGGTTGGTATTTCAGTTAAACCAGCTACACCTTTAGCCGAGATTGAGCCCTATTATGACCAGATTGATTTGGTATTAGTAATGAGCGTTGATCCGGGATTCGGTGGCCAGGGGTATATTGATGGATCAACGGAACGAATTGAAAAAGTTAAACAAATGTTGATTGAAAAGTGTGTAGAAAATCGAGTATTAATTGAAGTGGATGGAGGTATTAAACTGCATAATGCAAAGGAAGTGATTGATGCTGGAGCAGATGTATTGGTGGCAGGCTCGGCCATATTTGGTGCAGATGATCCTGTTCAGACTATGAAAGACTTTTATCTTCTAGGAACTCATTAAATATATTGGGATAATTATTTTCCATTGCTATAAATAGAAATGAGGACCTACGAGGATATTGATCTTTTTCCGGAATGGAGTAAAGAAGAACAAAAGCAGTTCGCATTAGCAGTTACTAAAGGACTGGTAATGGATATGGTGCGAAAAGCCAACTCCGGCCACAGCGGCGGCCCCATGTCCTCAGCTGACTTTGCTCATATTCTTTTTACCGAATATTTGAATTTTAATCCGAATGATCCTGAATGGTTTAATCGTGACCGATTTGTTTTATCTGCCGGACACGAATCTGCACTTTTGTATGCTATGCTGATTCAGATTGGCTGGTTAGATATGAAGGATATACAGAGTTTCCGCCAACTTCACAGTCGCACACCCGGCCATCCTGAAGTTGAGATCCCTGGCGTGGAAGCTACTACTGGACCACTGGGACAGGGTTTTGGGATGGCAGTTGGTATGGCCACGGCTGAATCAATACTTCGCGGTCAATTTACAGAATTGGTAGATAATGCTGATGCACTTGTAGGGCATTATACCTATGTATTGGCAAGTGATGGCGATTTCCAGGAGCCCGTCACCCTAGGCGCAGGATCCATGGCTGGTCACTGGGGTCTTTCTCGTCTCATTGTATATTATGATTCTAATAATGCCCAGATTTCAGGAAAAGTAGATCGCTCCGATTCCACCAACTATGCATTAGTATTTGAAGGATTCGGCTGGCATGTCCAGGAAATTGATGGCCATAATCATGACCAGATACGTGAAGCAATTGAAAAAGCACAGGTGGTAGATCGACCAAGCCTGATTATTGGTACTACTCTCATGGCACAAGGTAGTGCTACCATGGAGGGAGACCATGAAACACATGGTGCACCCTTACCGCAGGAAGAAATCGATGCCACGAAGGAAGAATTGGGACTGCCAGAAGAAAAATTTTATCTACCCAAAGTAGTAGTAGACTATTTTCAATCCCGATTTGCGGAATTAAGAGAATTAGTTTCAAAATGGGATGAAGATTTAAAAGCAGCTAATGAAAATGCCGATTTTGAAGCTTTGTGGAAAATAGCTATTAATGAAATATTACCCGAGATTTCTTACCCTGAATTTGAACTTGGATCATCCCTGGCAACCCGTAAGGCTTTTGGGGCCACCTTGGACAAATTTGCAGAACAGGTCCCCTCAATTATCGGTGGATCTGCAGATTTGGAGCCTTCGAATTATACAGGCAATTTTGCTAAAAAATACGGTGATTTCAGCCGGGAAAACCGGACAGGACGTAATTTAGCTTTTGGTGTAAGAGAATTTCCCATGGCAGCAGCGCTGAACGGGATGGCACTGCATGGTGGCGTAATTCCTTTTGGTGGGACTTTCCTTGTATTTGCTGATTATGAACGGCCGGCCTTGCGCTTAGCAGCGATTCAACATTGCGGTGTGATTCATGAATTCACTCATGATTCATTTTATGTGGGAGAAGATGGTCCCACTCACCAGCCTATCGAGCATGTCATGGCCTTGAGGGCAATCCCAAATTTCAATGTGTTCAGACCTGCAGATGCTAAAGAAACTGCCGTGTGTTTCAGATTAGCCATGGATCAGAAAGAAACACCAAATGCATTATTACTCACCAGACAGGACGTACAAATTTTAGAACTTAAAATGGATTCAATCGTGGATGGAGTTTCCAAAGGGGCTTATGCAGTGATGGATCATGAAAATCCTGAGCTCGTTTTTTTAGCCACTGGTTCAGAGGTATCTTTGGCTATCGAAGTAGCAAAATCCATGAATGATAAACGTATCCGTATTGTAAGTATGCCATGTTGGGAGATTTTTGAAGGGCAATCGGATGAATACAAAATATCTTTAATCCCGGATCGAGGAGCTATGAAAATTTCCATGGAAGCAGGAATAACACATGGATGGGAGAAATATATTGGTCCCAATGGATTATCCATTGGAATTAATCATTTTGGCGCATCAGCACCCGGAAAGAATCTGGCTCAAGAATTCGGCTTCACAGCTGAGCAAGTTGAAGTAAAAATCCGAGATCATTTAAAGGAACTTTTATAATCCAATGAAAATACATATCGCAACGGACCATGCAGGATTAGAACTAAAAAATATCATTAAAGGGCATTTGATCAGCGAAGGTTATAATGTGACGGACCACGGAGCCCATGAATATGACGCTTTGGATGACTATCCCGATTTTATTTTTCCCTGCGCCCATGCCGTCGCGGATGATCCGGAAAGCCGCGGAATCATTTTAGGTGGATCCGGCCAGGGAGAATCCATGGCGGCTAATCGGGTGAAGGGAGTTCGTGCTGCTGTTTATTATAATGGTCCCGAATCGATTGTGAAACTCTCCAGGGAACACAATAATGCTAATGTCTTATCTCTTGGCGCTCGGTTTATGGATGAAGATGAAATCTTGGCTGTAATTAAAATGTGGCTGGCCGAACCTTTTGCAGGAGGGCGGCACCAGAGAAGAATCGATAAACTAGATTTATAATATAAACCTATAATTTATTAGCTAAATAGTTTGATATTTCACCGAGATTTTTTTTCGTATTCATATTCCAAAATCGTTTATCAGAATTAAAATTGACTTTGGTTATTTTTAAATTTTTTATCAGTGATAATAAACTGAAATCATTTTCATAAATTGCTGATTCAAGATAATTCAATATACGTTTATGATATAGTGCACAGGTGACTTGATGCCGATTATTTGTCAGGGGTATCACTGCATCGGATTCTTGGGTTTTTGTGTTCCATAGTATCTGAAACACATCTGTATCAATTAAGGGTAGGTCACAGGACACTAGTTGAATCCAGTCGTCTTCTGCATGTTGTATTGCCGTATATAAACCGTTGATTGGTGCCTGAATCTCAAGTTGATCACAAATGAATGGCTTTTTAAAATCTTTTGGTTTTTCTTTCCCGATGACTATCCGTTCTTCGAAATACATGCACCCATCCCAAATGCGGTCCAAAACCGATTTGCCATTGATATTCGCACGCCATTTTTCAGAACCAAATCGTTCACTTTTTCCACCGATTAAAATGAATGCTGAAATGGGAATATTTCTAGAATGATTCATATCAAGATTTAATTAATATTGTCCTTCGTAAATATAAGGATTGCTTTGAATAAGAAGATATGGTTCTCAACTTAAGAAATATAATCAGTGAAATATTTTTTGAAAAAAGATAAATGAATTACGGTTTTGTCATTGATAATAGGATGTGCATTGGATGTCATGCCTGCACCGTTGCATGTAAAAGCGAACATGATATCCCAATTGGTGTAAACCGCACCCATGTGAAATATATTGAAAAAGGTTCGTTTCCAAATAACAGCCGAGAGTTCTCAGTACATCGTTGTAACCATTGTGCGGACGCACCCTGCGTAGAAATTTGTCCTACCACTGCTTTATATACCCGTGCAGATGGTATCGTAGACTTTGATAGTGATCGATGTATTGGCTGTAAATCCTGTATGCAAGCATGTCCATATGATGCATTGTATATAGACCCTGATACACACACGGCAGCCAAGTGTAATTATTGTGCCCACAAAATTGATGGTGGTTATGAACCAGCCTGTGTCATAGTCTGTCCAGTAGAAGCAATTATATCTGGTGATTTGGATGACACCAATTCTAAAATTTCCCATTTAGTATCAGAGGAAGAAACAATAACCCGTAAACCTGAAAAAGGTACTAAACCCAATTTATATTATGTAAATGGTTCGCCTGAAATGCTCGATCCCAATGCCACAGAACAGGATGCGAATTATTTATGGTCTGAACAATCGGTAGGTGTAGGTCATTTTGCCAAATATGCTGACCAGCGTGCATCTGAAGCGGATAATGAGAATCTGTTGGTGCAGCTGGCCATGGAATATTCAGCCAAAACAGGTAAGCCGATTGATCAGCGTGCCATTGATAATGTGGCTAAAGAGATTCAACAGGATATTGACACGAAGGAAACCCGCCGTGTTTATGACAGCCCAAGTAAAGGAGTCCTATGGGGCTGGGAAGTGCCAGCCTATGTCTGGACCAAAGCCATTGCCACCGGGACATTTTTGATGATGGCTGTTTTGCATTTTTTCAATGGTGGAATTGATGCATCATCAGAATTGACAGGGTTGATTACAACACTTATATTTATGGGACTCACCGGTGCGTTGTTGGTAAAAGATTTGGATAAACCTAACCGTTTTTTTTATGTGCTGTTGCGTCCCCAATGGAAGTCTTGGTTGGTGCGCGGCGCCTACATTATTACAGGATTTGGCGGCCTTGTCACTTTGAAATTATTGGATACATATTTTAATCTTGGATTAGAATGGCTCTGGTGGCCCGGTGCAATGTTTGCTGTAATGGGCGCAGCTTATACAGCATTCTTATTTAACCAGGCTCGAGCACGAGATCTCTGGCAGATACCTATTCAGTCTGCCACTCATATGTTAGTCCATGCATTAATGGCAGGTTCAGTTGCCATGATGGTAATTGCACCAGAAACAAGAGAGGGGATGGTCAATACACTTTTATGGGGAATCGTATTGAATATGGTTTTCATCGCAAAAGAAATTTTTATGCCACATGATACACCTGATACAAAAAAAGCAATTCATCTGATGACAAAAGGATATTATTCCAAGTATTTCTGGGCTGGTATTGTGCTTGGTAGTGTTGTCCCAATCGTCATTTTGAATACCATGTCAGGAAGCATGATTCTAATCGCTGGTGGGTTGACATTAATGGGGATATTTTTAACAGAATTTGTGCGCATTCGTGTACCACAAATGATACCGTTAAGTTAGCATGATAAAACGCAGTTGGATTGAAACATTTTCGGAAGCTATTGGACTGATTTCCAAAATTTCTGATCGACCTGATTGGTCGGAAGAATTTGTCATGGAAGGTCCGCGGGAGTTATATAAATACCCGGATCCCAACGAATGGGATAATTTTATGGAGTTGGATCCGCAGGCCTGGCCGGAGAAAAAAGAACGGCATTATTCCATTGTTCCCACTACTTGCTTTAATTGTGAATCTGCTTGTGGTCTTTTAGCCTACATTGATAAAGATTCTAATAAAGTTCGGAAATTTGAAGGAAATCCTCACCACCCCGGGAGCCGAGGGAGAAATTGTGCCAAAGGCCCAGCTACCATCAATCAAATCAATGATACTGAACGCATCCTTTATCCGCTGAAGCGCAAAGGGAAGCGAGGATCTGGTGAATGGGAACGCATCACTTGGGACCGGGCATTGGATGAGATTTCTGAAAAGATTGCCGCATCCATCCGCAAACGAAAGGACGGTGTGATGTATCATGTAGGGCGTCCCGGTCATGAAGGCTATACGGAACGGGTCCTAAAGGCTTGGGGGGTGGATGGGCACAATTCCCATACAAATATTTGTTCTGCCGGTGCCCGTACAGGATATGCCATGTGGCAAAAATACGATCGACCCAGCCCTGATCATACCCATGCGGAGGTAATCTTATTGGCATCATCCCACTTGGAAACAGGCCACTATTTCAATCCACATGCTCAACGGATTATGGAAGGAATGATGAAGGGCGCCAAGCTGATTGTCATTGATCCGCGCCTATCCAACACCGCGTCAATGGCAGATGAATGGATGCCCACCTATCCCGGCAGCGAATCTGCGGTTTTCATGGCTATGGCCAAGATTATTTTGGATGAAAAGCTATACGATCGCCATTATATGGAAAATTGGGTGAACTGGGACGAATATCTCAGGAATCTTCATCCGGAAGATCCGATAGCGTTTGACCAATTCATTAAACGCTTGAGTGAAGAGTGGGTAGAGTACACACCGGAATTTGCGGCAAAAGAAGCCCAAATTGATCCTGAACAAATTATTCGTGTTGCACGATTAGTTGGAAAGGCTGGGAGTAAATTGTCAACCCATGTCTGGCGAGGTGCATCCATTGGAAATCTCGGAGGATGGCAGGTATCCCGAACACTGCATTTACTCAATGTTCTCACCGGTTCAGTAGGTACGAAAGGCGGCACATCTCCCAGTGCCTGGAATAAATTTCACCCTACCTTTTTTGATTCACCCCCGGGACCGAATGCGTGGAATGAACTGACCTGGCCCCCTGAATACACCCTGTCTCATTATGAAATGAGTGAAATTTTGCCCCACCTGCTGAAGGATAACCGCGGGTCCTTGGATGTGTATTTCACCCGTGTATTTAATCCGGTTTGGACCTACCCGGATGGTTTTACCTGGATTGAAATGCTATCCGATCCGGAAAAGATCGGTTGTCATATAGCTTTGACGCCCACATGGAATGAAACCGCTTTTTTTGCCGATTACGTTCTGCCCATGGGACACGCCTCCGAAAGGCATGACATCAATTCTTATGAAACCCAGGCAGGCGTGTGGATTGCCTTTCGCCAACCAGTCTTGCGGGAAAAAGCCCGCCGTGACGGGCAGGATGTGAAATTTACCTATGAAGTGAACCCCGGTGAAGTATGGGAGGAGGATGAATTCTGGATAGAACTTTCCTGGCGTATCGATAAAGAAGGGGACTTAGGGATTCGAGAGCATTTTATAAGTCCTTATCGGGAAGGTGAAAAAATTAATATTGATGAATATTATCAATACATTTTTGATAATACAAAAGGCTTACAGAAAACAGCAGCTAAGGAAGGTTTAACACCATTGGAATACATGCGTAAATATGGTGCTTTCATGGTAGAGGAAAATATTTATAATAATAACGAAAAAGAATTAACTGATTCTGATATGGACAGTACCGAAGTAAGAGCGAATGGGCAGGTAGAAAAAAATGGTAATGTTATTGGTGTGCAAGTGGATGGTAAGATTTATGGCGGTTTTCCCACACCTTCAAAACGGCAGGAAATTTATTCTCAGACTATGGCAGATTTCGGTTATCCAGAACACGTAACCCCCGGATACAGAATTAAAAGTCACGTTCATATAGACAACATGGACCAAAGCAAAAATGAGTGCGTGTTGTTGCCTAATTTTCGTTTGCCAACCCATATCCATTCGCGGTCCGCAAACGCCAAATGGCTTACGGAAATTGCGCACCGGAATCCCATCTGGATTCATACTAAAGATGCAAAACGATTGAATGTTAATAATGGAGATTTATTGAAAATCACCACTGAGATTGGCTGGTTTGTCGATAAGGTTTGGGTTACGGAGTCCATCAAGCCGGGCGTGGTGGCCTGCTCACATCATATTGGTCGCTGGCGCCGGCAGAATGACCAAGGGAATCGGTTTATGACCAATACAGTTACTATAAAAAATATAAGTGATGGGAAATGGAAGATGGAAACTGTGAAAGGCGTAGAGCCTTGGAAAACAGCTGATCCCGATACAAACCGCATTTGGTGGCGGGATGGCGGCGTGCATCAGAATATTACTCATGCAGCCAATCCTGATCCCATCTCCGGTGCCCATTGCTGGCTGCAAAAAGTAAGCATTTCCAAGCCAGATCCTGGTGAGAATTATGGGGATATATTTGTGGATACCAACAAGTCATTCGAACATTTTAAAAAATGGAACGAATGGGCCCGGGACCGGGAAACCCACCCAGAGGGATTAAGAAGACCACTTTGGATGGCCAGGCCACTCACTCCACAAACAAATCAGTTTTATTTATAGAATTATTTATATATTCCAATAGCTTACTCTTAGCCAACTAACCTAAATCTGTTATAAAATGGATATGGTTTGAGGCCGATACGGTCCTGTTGGAAACGTCAGGATTTGCTCCCGATTTTCCCCGCATTTTGCGGGGAGATGAATTGGAAAGAGAATGAAACAGAAACCACATAACTACGCCCCTGTGGAACGCAGTACATCTTCTGGGATTCCGCCAATAACTGATCAGTTCGGTCGCACATTCAATTATCTTCGAATTGCTGTAAATGAATATTGTAATCTGCGCTGCATATACTGTATGCCGGAAGAAGGCATTCCTTTTCGCAGTAAAAATAAATTGCTTTCCACGGAAGAAATATTTCGGCTCATCACAATTGCATCACAGATGGGTGTCTCTAAAATACGGTTCACGGGTGGTGAGCCCCTACTGCGAAAGGATTTGTCTAAACTCGTTAAATTTGCAAATCAGATTCCCTTAATACAGTCAGTTCATTTAACTACAAACGGTATTCTGCTTGGTAAATATATAAAAGATTTGGAACAGGCTGGATTGACTGGGATCAATATCAGTTTGGATACCCTGAAAGCTGAAAGATTCAAAATGATCACGCGCCGAGAAGGACTAGATACTGTAATGGATGGAATTGAAAAAGCGATTGAGTCAGACATCCCATCGGTAAAGATTAATATAGTCGCAATGCGGGATTTTAATCACGATGAACTCGTGGAATTCGCTGCATTAACTCAAGATAATGATATGACAGTGCGCTTTATTGAGCTTATGCCATTTGATTCACACCAGATATGGAAAACGGGGAAATTTTATAGGGCGAAACACATTGTAGCTGACCTGAAAAAACAAATCGGTGCAATGGAACAGGTTAATGGATCAAATACGGAGCATTATGTTTTTCGAATTAAGGGTTATCGAGGGAAGGTGGCTGTGATCCCCGCATATTCCAGGAGCCTTTGCAGTGCATGCAACCGGATCAGGATTACAGCCGATGGGAAACTTCGAAATTGTCTTTATGGGCATGAGGAAACCAATTTACGGGATGCCATGCGCGATGGAGACTCCAATGAATCCATTGAACAAATGATCCGGAAATCCATGCGGAAAAAATACAAGGATGGATGGGAAGCACAGAGTCAAGGCAAGGAACACAGGGAATCCATGACCCAGATTGGGGGATAATATGAATGAATTTTCACATTTAGATAAAGATGGAAACGTTCGGATGGTGGATGTAACTAATAAAACTGCGACTATTAGAACGGCAAAAGCAGCAGGAAAAATTACCATGCTTTCAGAAACGATTACAGCGATTAAGGATAATGCCTTACCAAAAGGGAACGTATTAACCACAGCAAAAATTGCAGGTATTCAAGCAGCAAAAAAAACATCAGATCTGATTCCTATGTGCCATCAATTAAACTTAAGCTTTGTGGATTTAGATTTTGACATTCAAAAGGATTATATCCTTATTAAATCTGTTGTCAAAACTAAGGAGGCCACTGGCGTAGAGATGGAAGCGCTCAGTGCTGTCTCTATCGCTTCCCTAGCAATCTATGACATGTGCAAGGCTGTAGACAAAACCATGAATATTGGTGAAATTAGACTAGTTGAAAAAGTGGGTGGCAAATCCGATCATGCGGTGGAATATCGGCCGAAAGTAGGCATTATTACCATGAGTGATGGTGTCTTTTCCGGAAATCGAGAGGATAAATCCGGCGAAATATTAAAGAATGGATTTAAGCAGGCAGGATGTAGGGTTGATCATACACTGGTCTTGCCGGATGGTGCAGATGAACTGGAAAAATCGATTCGCACCTGGATCGATTCTGGAGTTGAACTGATTATCACCACCGGTGGTACGGGCTTAGGTCTCCGGGATCTGACGATACCTATTGTAGAGAAATTATTTGATTCTAGACTTCCGGGCATTGAGCAGGCGCTCCATGCCTACGGCAGGGGTAAAATAGCCACTGCTGTACTATCGCGGCTTGCTGCTGGTGTTGTTAGTTCTGCAGTGGTCATATGTTTGCCTGGCAGCCCTGGAGCAGCTACGGATGGGCTAAATGTACTTATCCCAACCATTTTTCATTCTTTTCATATGATGAAAGGTGAACAACATTGATTGAATATATTCTTCCCGTACTTTTTTTATTTGTAGCATTTATCTATTCCAGCGTAGGTCTGGGCGGCGGTTCATCTTATACAGCACTACTTGCGATTTTTGGTATCAGCTATCAAATTATTCCGACTACATCACTATCCCTAAATTTAATCGTGACGTTTATCGGTTCGATTAACTTTTGGCGCAATGGCCATGGTCGAATCGGTTTAATTGCTCCCTTTCTAATAACATCTATCCCAATGGCTTTTTTTGCAGGAACATTGAATTTACCGGAAGATATTTTCCATTTTTTTTTGTTGATGACTCTTATTCTGGTAGTTATCCGTATTTATATTTTTGATAATTTGGAATTTAGAATCCAATTATCTGGATTACAGAAATGGATTTTCATTTTTGTAATTGGCAGTATTTTAGGGTTTATCGCTGGTGCAGTAGGTATTGGTGGTGGAATATATCTGGTTCCATTAATAATTATGTTCGGTTTGGGTACTGCAAAAGAAGCAGCTGCTGGTGGTGCCCTATTTATATGGGTGAATTCTCTGGCGGGAGTTATTGCCAGGGGGCATACCGGTACTTTTAACTCTGAATTTATTCTCCCCCTCGCAGGCGCGGTGATCATTGGCGGTTTTACTGGTTCTTATTTTGGATCCTTTAAATTTGAAGCCAAAACAATCCAAAAGATTATGGGCGGTGTAATAATAATTGCCATTATTTTTCTCATTAGGAAGATTCTATGATACCTTTCCAGGAAGCAAAATCCATTATCCAAAAACACATACCGCAATTGGAAGAAACTCTCGTTTCTTTGAATAAATCTGATAATCGGATTTTGGCACAAGATATAAAAGCCCCTTTTCCGATGCCCCAGTTTGATAATTCGGCCATGGATGGGTTTGCAGTTCGTTGCCAAGATACAGAAAGTGCTACGGATTCTCACCCTGTCACATTAAAGATGATAGGTGTCAGTTCTGCAGGCTCTCCCTGCGATCTTACTCTTGAGCCAGGTGAATGTGTCCAGTGTATGACAGGAGCAGAAATTCCTAAAGGCGCCAATGCTATTGTAATTGTGGAGGATACAAGTGGTTTTTCCAACGGCGATTCGGTTCAAGTATATCAAAAGGCCTACGAAGGAAAACATATCCGAAAGCAGGCAGAAGAAATACAAAAGAATGATAAACTAATCGCAAAAGGAACACGTATCACTCCCAGCGAAATTGGAACGATGGCCACCTTTGGTTATGGAAAAGCAAGGGTATCGAAAAAACCTCGTATTGCTATTTTTGGTACTGGTAATGAACTGGTTGAACCGGGGAAAAAATTAAGGCAGGGCCAAATTTTTAATTCAAACCTATATGTTTTTACGGAATTGACTGAAAAAGCTGGTGCAAAAATCATTATGAGAGAAGTAATCAAAGATGATAAAGAATCGCTTCGGTCATTTTTATCCGCAGCTTTGGAGACAAGTGATATGGTTATCTCATCGGGAGGAGTCTCCATGGGTCGTTTTGACTATGTACGGGATGTATTCAAGGGACTTGGTGTTCAGGAGCATTTTTGGAAAGTGGCCCAAAAACCTGGGAGACCTCTCTTTTTTGGAACGGCCAATTCTACATTGATCTTTGGACTGCCCGGTAATCCGGTATCATCATATATTGGGTTTATGGAATGGGTCTGGCCCGTTTTGGAATCCATGATGGGCAAACCGGAAGCAACAGCATTAACTGGTACACTAGTAGAAAAATTTCCTAGAGAAAAAATAAAATACCGATTCTTATTTGGAAAAGCCTGGATGGAAGATGGAAAACTAGTATGCAAACCTTCTGCCAAAATGGGCTCTCATATGCTTTCCTCATCGCTGCAAGCAAATTGTATTTTGGGATCTGAAATGGGGGATTCTGCATTAGAAGCAGGCGAAGAGATTAGTGTAAATATGTTGCCATGGAAGACGATATTATGATTCTCACTCCCCATGAACTGCAGGAATGGATTGATAAAGAAAAATCTTTTTCTGTCATCGATATTCGGACAAAAGATCAGCGGGAAGAATTCCAATTAACAAGCTTAAACCCTGTTGTTGCAATTGCAGATGCTATTCCCGAAACTCAATATAAAAAAGTGCTTATCTGTCAGTTTGGGATTGTGACGGAAGGCATTATCATCGAACAGGATTTGAATAATACATATAGTCTTTTAGGTGGTGCGCAAGCATGGGAATTATTCCAAAATGAAAGGAAGGACATGAGTCGATGGGCAAGACAAACGGTGTTGCCGGAAATAGGGATTGAAGGACAAAAAAAACTAAACAATGCCACTGTGGCTTTGGTGGGAATGGGTGGACTGGGATGTCCAGTTTCCCAATCACTCATTGCGTCTGGAATCGGAAAACTAAAAATTATTGATGGTGATAAAGTAGAATTATCGAACCTGCATCGACAGCCATTATATGGTGTTGAGGACATTGGTCGACTAAAAGTACAAGTAGCCAAAGAAAAGTTAATGCAATTGAATGAATCGGCCATAGTTGAACCAATAGAAGAATTTTTAGATGAAAATAATGGATTGAATTTTGTAAAGGATGCAACCATTATCATTGATGCAACGGATAATATTCAAACGCGGCAATTAATTGACCAGTTGTCCAAAAAATTAGAGATTCCTATGGTATACGGCGGGCTATATCGCTATGAAGGGCAAGTTGCTGTTTTGAATGCCAATGGTAGTCCGGGTTATGGCGATTTATTTCCGGAACCGACCTCCAGTGGCGATGCGTGTGCAGATGCTGGAGTATTGGGAATGATTCCTGGAATTATTGGAAATATTCAGGCACTAGAGGTCGTAAAATTAATTGTGGGCGCAAAACCGAACTTAATAGGAAAACTCCTCATTTATGATGGCATGAACCATTCAATGCAAACGATAGTATTATGATAACAGTAAATGTAAAGTGTTTTTCCCAAGTTATGTATGCTCTGGATACTGATATATTATTAATAGAATTAGAATCTGGCGCCACAACAGATACATTGGAAAAAATCATTAGGGATAGAGCAGATGGAAAATTAGATGGCGTGAGTTTACGTACAGCAGTTAACCAAAAATATATTCCAGATGTAGTAGAACTCAAAGATGGGGATGAAGTTGCTTTTATTCCCCCGGTGCAGGGAGGATAAATGATTCATGTGGAAATAATTAATGGTCCCATAACGCCATTTCCATCGGATAATTCACATCAGGATGATGGGGCGGAGCTGGTGTTCAACGGTCGAGTTCGGGATACAGAACACGGAGAAAACATTACAGCACTGGAATATGAGCAATACGAAGGAATGGCAGAAGCAGAACTAAGGAAATTGGCGGAAGAGACTATGCAGAAATACCCGGTACATAATCTATTTTGCAGACACCGTGTTGGTAAGGTAAATGTGGGAGAAGCCAGTCTACATGTGGCCATTTGGACCAAACACCGGAAAGAAGGTCTTGAAGGTATGTCTTGGTTCATTTCCGAACTCAAAAAGCGGATACCCATCTGGAAATGGGCAATAATGGAAGATGGCTCCCGAATTCCTAGTGAGTGTACTCACCGATAATCTTTATGATCTAAATTCTCGGCTCAAATGTTGAGTCTTTCACACCGATTTGTTTCTGATTCTCTATTCTGGATTACCAGAAAAAAATGGCTCATCATTTCTTTTTTCGTTAGTATTCTACTTTTCTACCTCCCCTCCCCGGAAGGGTTAACTTCTGAAGGGCACCGTACATTGATCATTGTTTTGACGACTTTGATCCTTATTATCAGTGAATCGATTCCCCTTCCCGCTGTGGCAATTCTAATTTTGATAATGGAAGTGATACTTGGTGTTGATACCCCTGACGGAGTGGCTTCATCTTTCATGAGTGATGCGGTATTTTTTATAATGGGTTCATTGATGCTCGCCATTTCTATTGTTCATCAGGGATTGGACAAAAGGCTGGCAATTGGAATCATCAATATCACTGGGAATAAGACTTGGAGAATCGTCCTTGGTTTTGTTGCGGTATCAGCAATTCTGGCTTCCTTTATCGGGGAGCATACAGTGGCGGCGATGATGTTGCCTGTTGCCCTTTCTCTTATTCGAAATGCTGGTCTAAAAACTGACAAAGCGACTAACTTGTCAACACTGCTGCTTTTTTCGATCGCTTATGGCTGTGCCATTGGTTCTGTAGGAACCCCCTCTGGTGGAGGACGGAATGTGATTATGATTGGTTATCTATCAGAATTTGGGCTAGGCGATATATCTTATTTAAAATGGATGAAATATGCTTACCCTATGCTGCTGATCGAAATACCAATTGCAGCGTTAATTCTATGGTTTACATTTACTCCTAGAGAGAAAATAATGGATTCGGCTGTGCGGAAACTCAAGGTAAGTGTTGCAAAGACAGGGAAGCTTACAGGAGACCAGATGATGGCTATTGTTGTTTTCTTTTTGGTCTTTTTAGGGTGGGTATTCCTAAGCCCGTTTATTGGTCTTGGCATTGTTGCGCTTACAGGTGTTTTTCTATATCTTACATTTGGGTTGATTGAATGGAAAGAGATTGCCCATAATACCAACTGGGGTGTTATTTTGTTATTTGGGGCAGCGATTTCTCTTGGTATCCATATGAAAGAAACAGGTGCTGCTTTATGGGTTGCAGAAAAAGCACTCGGGTTCTTAGAAATCCTTTTCCAAGATATAGGTATGGTGCGCTGGTTTTTCTCAGTGGTTTTAAGTGGTATTCTTACAAACTTATTAAGTAATGCCGCAACTGTAGCTGTATTGGGTCCAATTATACTGGATATGGGTGGTGATCCGATTATTTTAGGTATTGCAACTACGATTGCATCTGCATTTGCCTATTTAACAGTAGTGGCGTCACCTACATGTATGATTATACATTCTACTGGCCTTGTTACTTCAAAAGATTATTTGAAGGCAGGCTGGAAACTGTTCCTCATGTCGATTGTATTACTGTTTCTAGTCTCATTCTTTTACTGGCCATTACTAAAATGAAAATACTGATCGCAGTTAGCAGTCAAGAATATTCTGGACCAACCTTAAGTGTCGGCATGAAGGTTGCACGTGCATTCAAGGCCGATGTAACTATTGCCTACGTGGGAGAAAAGATTAGTGAATTCAGTACCAAGGTGGTGGGAATGGCTCAGGAACGTATGGAATCCTGGGATTTCGATCGCCCTGGTGTGGATGTGCTAGAATGGGCCTTTGAATATCTGGCAGAAAAAGAATTTATTGAGCGGACAGATATTGAAGCCGGTTTTCCCAAAAACACTTTAGTACATACGGGAGGTAATCGCTTAGAAGTTTACCTAAAGGGGACAATCTGCGAAGATGTAAACCTGATCCTCCGCAATGGGGAGATTATACCGGAATTAAGGGATGAAGTAAAAAATCATGGTTATGATGTAACCATTATCGGCGGAAGTAAAAAACGAAATATGGCACACGATCTGGTGCAATACATTGACAGTTCTATTTTTGTCGTAAAAAATTTCCAGTCGGACAAAAATTACAGTCTACTTTTGAGTGTTAATGATGCACCTAATACACGTAAAGCGGTCAAGTATGGGATTCGTGTAGCTCAGGCTTTCGATCTTAATGTTACCGCCCTGACTGTTTCTGACACCAGTTTGTTCAGGGAAGGTTACAAGTCATCATCCAAATGGGCATCCAAGTTATTAAGACGTTGCGGTATTAATCATCATATCAAATTTGAGGAAGGAAAATTCCATAAAACAGTAGTGTTGCTTGCAGGCGATGACCATATTATTGTCATGGGTGCATCTACTAAAAGTCCGCTATCGAAGTTTTTCAAAGGTAGTAAACCATTGAAAGTCATGAATGCGTGTCAGGGGCCAATTCTAATCGTAAAATCTTGACCGACAATCAAGGAGTCTAATCATGAGTGTAAAAGTAAGTAATTTAAAAGCATCCGTTGATCAATTCGACCGTGCCGCAGATCTTTTAGGATTGGACGAAAATATTCGCAATTCACTGCGCATGCCCGATCGGGAGCTGACCGTAGAAGTGCTTCTTCGAAGGGATGACGAATCTCTAGAAAGTTTTAAGGGCTACCGCGTTCAACACAACAATTCGCGTGGCCCATTTAAGGGTGGAATAAGGTATCATCATGAGGTGGATATTGACGAGGTTCGTTCCTTGGCAGCATTAATGACTTGGAAGACCGCCTTGGTAGATATTCCATATGGTGGCGGTAAGGGTGGCATTACAATTGATCCTTCTGGATACAGTGAGCGGGAATTAGAACGTTTATCTCGCAGATTTTTCCGTGCTATTGATCCGGTGATTGGACCTAACAAAGATGTTCCTGCACCCGATGTCAACACAAATGCTCAGGTCATGGCCTGGTTTATGGATGAGTACGGTCAGATGCATGGACATACGCCGGCCATTGTTACGGGTAAACCGATTAGCCTTGGGGGATCCCTTGGTCGGGAAAGTGCTACGGGGAAAGGTGTAGCAATTACCGTACGGGAGACAGCATCAAAATTTGGTGTGGAACTAAAAGGTGCCACAGTAGCAATCCAGGGATTTGGAAATGTCGGATCCTATGCTGGAAAATTCCTAGGAGATATGGGTTGTAAACTGATTGCCGCAAGTGACGTACATGGTGGTCTGCATGCGCCTGATGGTTTTGATACTGACGCCCTTTTTGACTATGCTTACGAACACCGGACAATTAAAGGTTGTGGACAGGGAAAAGAGATATCCAATGATGATCTTATTGCACTGGAAGTAGATTTCCTAATCCCGGCTGCTTTGGGAGGTGTAATCCATAAAATGAATGTGGATCAAATCAATTGCAGATATGTGATTGAAGCGGCCAATGGGCCAACCACCCCTCCTGCCAGTGAAACACTGTTTGAAAAAGGTGTACATGTGGTTCCCGATATCTTGACAAATGCCGGGGGTGTAACGGTATCCTATTTTGAATGGGTTCAAAACCTACAGCAATTCCAGTGGGAAGAAGAGGATGTTAATGCAAAACTGGAACGAAAGTTGGTGAATGCCTTTAAAGAAGTGGCCGCTTTGAGTGACAAGAAAAAGATTTCGTTACGTACTGCCGCATACATGGTTGCGATTGACCGTGTCGCACGCGCATTCGAACTACGTGGTGTGTAAAGGCATAGATTACTGATGGACTTATAACCTAATTTCCCGAAATAATTCATAATGCAGATTATTTCATAACTAAAGGAGAAAAATATGGAATTGATTCATCCCATTTTTAAATGGTTACACGTTATCGCAGGCGTCCTTTGGATTGGTCTGTTGTATTTTTTTAATTGGATTAATGGTCACTTTGTTGCAACGCTTGATAGCGACACCAAGAAAAAAGTGGTACCGGAATTGATGCCGCGCACACTTTACTTTTTTCGCTGGGGAGCCGCCTGGACTTGGATCACTGGTTTAGTTCTGCTGTTGGTTGTGTACTACCACGGTGGTTTAACCTTTAATGATCCAGATTCAGGATTTGATACCAGTGCGCTGGTGATGATTGCGGTTACGTTTCTAGGTGTTTTCCTGTATGACGCACTTTATAAAAGTGGATTGGCATCAAACGTCCGCGTTATAACAATCATTAGTTTTGTATTGGTGGGTATAGTTGTTTATTTAATGAAAGAATGGGCAGATTTTAGCTACCGTTCATTTAATATTCACTTGGGCACATTGTTTGGAACCAATATGGCCTTTAACGTCTGGTTTCGAATTTGGCCGGCCCAGCAAAAGATTATTACGGCCATCAAAAATGGTGAAGCACCGGACGGTTCATTAGTTGCATTAGCTGGGTTACGCTCCAAACATAATACCTATATGTCCGTGCCACTGATCTGGACCATGATTAATGAACATCATGCAGCTGGTGTATTATCCGGCGGAAAATTCGGAGTCACTGAGTCTACTAATTGGCTTGTATTGATGTTGGTTGTGGCGCTCGGATGGCATATTGTTTATCAGCTTTATAAGAAGTCAGGAAAAGTGGAAGGCTTCTAAAAGAAGTATTTATTCTATGTAAAAAAGCCCTGCGGAAACCGCAGGGCTTTTTTATTTTGATGAATGCCCATATTACCCCTATCCTATAGTGTCAAAATTGGGGTTGGTATTTACATTAATATTTAGTTTTCTACACTGCAACCCATGTCATTACCACAACACATTGGAGATTTGATTTGTCCATGTCCATCTGGACATTTAGAAACAGCGACTTGAGTACCATCATCTTTGGTAATATGATCATGGACTAGTGCTTCGCCGCACTTGGCGCAAGACATGCCAGTCACACCCATTCCACAAGTTTCACATGTATAATCAACCATTATTTATTCCTTTTTATTTTATGAAAAACTTTCCGTTTAATTTACACCAGTTTTTATTTTTTAATGTGAAAAATAACTAGTAATAGGAATTATTACTAGTTATAGATAATATTAATTATGCGTTATAGCCATCAAAGAGAAGCGATTAAAAAGATTGTTCAAAATACTAATTGCCATCCTACAGCAGATTGGATTTTTAACCAGACTAAAATAATTATTCCTAATATTAGCCTGGGAACAGTTTATAGAAATTTAAAGCTCTTGGAAGAAGAAGGTGAAATGAATACCATTTATGATGGAAATATTGCGCGGTACGATTGGAATACCGAATCACATGACCATTTAAAATGTAAAGAATGTGGGGATCTTGTCGATGTTCATCTGGTTCATGAGGAATTCACTTCCAAAGTGAAAAGAAAGTTCAAATTCGATGTCGATAATGTGGAGATGACTGTCATCGGCACATGCTCAAAACACGCTTAAAATAGGATTTATTATGGAAGAAAATGGAAAATGCCCTGTTTCACATGGGTCAAATAGCCAACATACACTCGGGTCAACATCAAACCAGCAATGGTGGCCAGACCAGTTAAATTTAAATATTCTTCATCAACACGATAAAAAGTCCAATCCCATGGGTGAGGACTTTGATTATCGAGAAGAGTTTAAAAAACTTGACTATGGTGCTCTAAAGAAAGATCTACACGATCTTATGACAGACTCACAGGATTGGTGGCCTGCTGACTATGGACATTATGGTCCTTTCTTTATTCGTATGACTTGGCACGCCGCAGGCACGTATAGAACTGCCGATGGTCGTGGCGGTGGCGGTACTGGCAACCAGCGTTTTGCTCCACTTAACAGTTGGCCAGACAATGGCAACTTGGATAAAGCACGTCGACTTCTTTGGCCTATTAAACAAAAGTATGGTAATAAGATTAGCTGGGCCGACTTGTTGATTTTAGCAGGTAATGTTGCTATTGAGTCAATGGGTGGCAAGACCTTTGGCTTTGGTGGTGGACGTCCAGATATTTGGGCACCTGAAGAAGATATTTTTTGGGGAAAAGAAAACGAATGGCTTGGCAATAATCGTTATACAGGTGAACGTGACCTTGATCAGCCACTTGGTGCAGTGCAGATGGGTTTGATCTATGTTAACCCACAGGGTCCAGATGGAAATCCAGATCCACTTGCAAGTGCAAAAGATATTCGCGAAACATTTAGTCGTATGGCTATGAACGATGAAGAAACTGTTGCTCTTACTGCAGGCGGACACACCTTTGGTAAAGCACACGGTGCAGGTTTGGAAGATCTTGTTGGCGCTGAACCAGAAGGTGCTCCACTTGAACAAATGGGACTAGGTTGGAAAAGCGCACATGGTTCAGGTCAAGGACGTGACAGTATTACAAGTGGCATTGAAGGCGCTTGGACTGCTAATCCCACTCAGTGGGATAATGGCTATTTTGATTTACTGTTTGGATACGAATGGGAACTTGTTAAGAGTCCAGCAGGCGCACACCAATGGCATGCTGTAAATCCTAAAGAAGAAGATCTTGCAC
>DTTO01000040.1 GCA_012964665.1 Fidelibacterota bacterium | reverse complement strand
AAAAAAGCCTCCTTACGGGGGCTTTTTTGCTTATGAAAGAGACTTACACATTGGTAGCCATTTTTGTGGTAATTTTCTGTATGGATCGAATTTTTCTTGCACTGAAGAACAAACGTCTGTGGTGGCCAGGATTGTTAATAGCCCTTTTGATACAGTCCGTTTCTGGCCAACTAACTACACCAGAAAGTTACCTAGGTTTTAAACCGGGCGCTGATTTTAAACTGGCGACCTATGAGCAATGGGTAGGCTATATGGAGCTCCTGGCCAGCGAAACAGGACGAATGGAAGTTCGGGATATGGGTTCCACCAGTGAAGGAAGGCGCATGAAATATGCAATTATCTCTTCCGAGTATAATATAGCCAACCTGGAAAAATTTAGGCAGATAAGCGAAAGGCTGAGTCTGGCCCAGGATCTATCTCCTGAAGAAGCCAAATCACTCTCCCAAGAAGGAAAAGCCATTGTCTGGATTGATGCGGGAATGCACTCCTCGGAAGTGGCGCCTCCTATCCAGCAGATCCAGTTAGCCTATGATTTGGTCACCGGAACGGACCAGCGAACGGAATCCATAAGGGAAAACACCATCCTTCTGTTGGTTCAAGCTAACCCGGATGGCATGACCATTGTTGCTGATTGGTATAAAAAAATATTGGGTACGCCCTACGAAACCAGTTCTTTGCCAGTGCTTTACCATAAATATGCTGGTCATGACAATAATCGTGACTTCATGGTTGCTAACTTAGTGGAAACGCGCAATATGCATCATATGGTTGGTAAAACTTGGTATCCTGAGGTACTTTATGTACAACATCAGCCGGCCCCTTTTCCAGCCCGGATTTGGATTCCACCAAACCCGGAACCAGTGAACCCCAATCAGCATCCATTGATACAGCGTGTAAAAAATCTCATTGGCGCCGCCATGGGTCAGCAATTTGATGCCGAGGGAAAACAAGGTGCAATATCCAGAATTTCTTTTGATGTTTTTTATGCCGGCTATGCTGATGGACCTGCTGTGGATGGTCACAATATTCCCTCTCTACTTACGGAAACAGCGGGATACCGTTATGCTACACCAAAGTTTTTTTCTGTGAAAGATTTTCCGAAAGCCTACCAGGATCTAACCATAGGCTCCTTTTATCCAAGCCCATGGGAAGGGGGTTGGTGGCGGATTGGTGATGCAGTGGATTATACCCTCACCGCGTCAAAGGCAGTTTTAGATGTGGCTGCCAGGTACCGCGAAGAATTATTGTATTACAAATACCAGATGGCGACGGATGTGATGATGAAGTTCAGCCAGGAACCACCTTATGGGTGGATATTCCCCATAAATCAAGGTGACAGAGGCGCCCTGGAATTGTTGTTGAAAAGACTCCACGATTACGGCGTGGATATTTATCGATCCGATAAGGCTTTTACACATGAAGGGATTGATTATCCCCAAGGCACCTATATAGTGCCTGCCAATCAAGCGTTTGGATTATATGCAAAGAATGTCTTGGAAAGACAGACTTATCCGGACCTAAGGAAGTACGGCCACCTGTGGCAGGGTATTTCCCGAACTATTAAATGGGACGGATCTCCTCTTACCCCTTACGATGGTGTCGGTTGGACACTACCGGTTCAATTCGGCTTGAATTATCATACCATGAGTTCCCCTTTGGATGCGGAGAAAACACGCGTTGATGATGTAACTGTTTCCAAAGGAAGTATAAAAGGAAAGGGGGATCAATATTTTCTTTCTGCCAGTGAAAATAACAGTTATACGGCCATCAATCAAATTTTGCAATCAAAGGCCAAGGTTACTCGGTCTACGGAAAGTTTTACCATAGGAAATACTAATTACCCACGGGGGTCCTTTATTATTAATAATTTGCGCGCTTCCGCTAATATGTTGGACAAAGTTGCTGTAGAAACTAACGCAACCATCCAACGGGGTAGATCAATCGTCAATTCTATACCTGTACCAAAACGGAGTGTCGGCCTGTATAAATCTTGGGTGGCGAATATGGATGCAGGCTGGTTATCATTGATTTTGGAAAATCATGGTTTTGATTTTCAGTTCATAACCGATGCAGAGATGCGGGCCGGTGATCTGTCTTCCCGCTTTGAAGTCATCATCCTTCCTGATCAACGCATGCTGTCCATCCTCAATGGGCATAAAAAGGGGACCATGCCAGCAGATTATACCGGTGGGATTTCTGAAAGCGGAGTTGAAAACTTGCAGATATTTGTAGAATCGGGTGGTGTATTGATCTGCAATAATAATTCTTCTGATCTTCCAGGATCTGGCTTCCACCTGTCATTGAAAAATGTGTTAAAAGATGTGCCTGCTGATTCTTTCAACTGCCCTGGATCCTTGATCAAACTGCAACTTAACCTTGAACATCCCTTAACCTATGGAATGAAAGAAAAAGGTATGGCTTATTTTTCACGAGGTCGAGCCTTTGATATGCCCAACTTCCTAGAAAAAGAATCAGGTAATCATCCCCTCAATATTGCGGCCACTTATCCTGATAAACCATTATTGATCAGTGGCTGGATGATTGGAGAAGAACGTATTCAAAACAAGGGCGCTATCGTGGAAACGTCTTATGGAAAAGGCAAAATTATTCTTTTTGGTTTTAACATCCACAACCGGGCTATGGCGTTGAGGAATTTTAAACTATTATTTAACGCTATTTATTTCCCCGTTGATTAACACCCAAGGCTTGTTAATATTTGTGTAGAAATACACTTTAGTGGAGATTTAGTCATGATAAAATCCATCATGTCACTTTTATTTTTATCTCAGTTTTATAATTAAATGGTTTTATTTTTTATTAGTTTTTAAACTTATTTCAATTAAAATAGAACACAAATTATTGTAAAAAAAAATCTTATAAAGGATATAATAGAATGATTTATGATGATATCAACGTCACCAAAAGAGAAACAATAACAAATGGAGAAAAATACGATTTTTTTATATATGACATGCTTTCACTTGAAAAACAATATTCGGATAAGGATAATAAATTTGGAAAGGGAGATACTGTAATTAGTAAAGTCAAAGATTTCAAAATGCTAGATGAGGAAACTGGAGAAATGCTTGAAGTAAAACTTAGGTGTTCAAAAAAAATAGATGATGCAATGGAAAATCTTGATCCTAGTGTTAGTGGTGCTAGTAAAAAAATATTCAAAAAGTGTTTAAAAGAATTGGAAAATAGAGGTTTAGTTAGGGGCTAATTGGAATAATTAAAGTATAATAACTCCCATTCCCAAATAAGATGATTTATTTCATCAAGCCTCACCAAGTAGTGAGGCTTTTTATTTATAAAAGAGACACCACATATTGGTGGATAATTTTTGTAAGTTTTCATCTCAGATCATGAAAATATTCACTTTAAACGTCAACGGAAAGCAACATTCTATTTCTGTTGAAGCGGATGCACCACTTCTTTGGGTGCTCCGCGATGAACTTGGATATACCGGCACAAAATTTGGATGCGGGCGTGGATTATGCGGTGCATGTACAGTACACCTTGATGGAGAAGCGACTCGGTCCTGTATGACCACAGTTGAATTTGCCGAGGATAGTGAAATCACAACGATTGAAGGTTTATCCGAGGATGGTACGCACCCAGTACAGCAGGCCTGGTTCGAAGAGGACGTACCACAATGTGGTTATTGCCAGTCGGGCCAAATCATGACTGCTGTTTCTTTTCTAAATAGGAACCCAAACCCTACCGAAGCAGATATTGATTCGGCCATGAAAATGAATATCTGCCGCTGTGGTACATATCCAAGTATTCGCAAAGCCATAAACCGTGCTGCCGATAAACAACTGAGTGCCGATGAATAATATAATGGATAGACGGGATTTTATTCGGGTCGTTTCCACAACAGGATCTGGGCTGGTATTGGGCCTCTATTTACCCTATACCAACAAGCTGAATGGGAAAACCAAGGCTGCCACTATTTTTGAACCGAATGTATGGATCAAAGTCCATCCTGATAATTCAGTGCTCATTATGGTTGGTAAATCTGAAATGGGGCAGGGCGTTTTAACCTCCCTGCCTATGATCATTGCGGAAGAAATGGATTTAGACTGGTCAACAGTAAAAGTTCAACAGGCACCTGCAGATAAAGATAAGTATGGTTCACAAATGACAGGTGGCAGCCGATCAATTGCAAGTTCATGGAAGCAACTCAGGAAGGCTGGTGCCACCGCACGGGAAATGATGATTTCAGCAGCAGCAAAAGAATGGGGTGTGCCAGCAGGTGATTGCACGACAAAGGCTAGTCACGTCATACACAATATGAGCAATAGAAAAATGTCCTATGGCTCATTAACAGAAAAAGCAAGCCAGGTCCCTATTCCCAGGAGAGTATCACTGAAAAATCCCAAGCAATTTTCCATTATTGGTAAAAATATAAAAAGAAAAGATACCCAACCCAAATTGAATGGGAAGGCCCAGTTTTCTATGGATGTGCAGCTGGAAGGAATGGTGTATGCCACTGTTGTGCGCTCGCCAGTATTCGGTGGACAACTAAAAAGCTTTGACGAAGCAAGCATCAGCGATATCCAAGGTGTCATAAAAATATTTAAGATTGAGAATGGCTTAGCGATTGTAGCCCGCTCCATTTGGGTCGCAATCAAAGCGGGCAAAAGGTTAAAGATCACTTGGGATAAAGGTGAGAATGATGCGCTTGATAGTAACAAGATCAAAGCACTGCTCGTTGAAAAGAGTAAAAAACAAGGTGCTATCGCGCGTAAAAAGGGCAACGTAAAAAAGGCCATTAAATCATCTGATAATCAGGTTGAAGCTGTGTACGAATCACCCTTCCAGGCCCATGCAACAATGGAACCGATGAATTGTACAGCCGATGTGCAGAAAAATAAATGTCGAATTTGGGCGGCCACCCAGGCACCTGCCCGGGCACAAAAAAAAGCTGCAAAAATTACCGGATTGCCTATTAAAAAAGTTGAATTGAATGTGACTTACCTGGGAGGTGGCTTTGGACGAAGAAGTATAAATGATTTTGTATATGACGCGGTTGAGATCTCAAAGGTAATGGAGAAACCCGTCAAGATGGTTTGGACCCGTGAAGAAGACATGCAGCATGATTATTATCGGCCTGCGAGCTTGCATGTCATGAAAGGTGCAATTGATAATGAAAATCATTTAACGGCATGGACGCACCGCGTTGTTGCACCTTCAATATTGTTCTCCCAATTGGTAAAAATGCCGTTCCCATTTAAAGAAAAACTTGATATTATATCGGTCGAAGGCGCAAAAAATATTCGATATGATATCCCCAACATCTTAGTGGATTATAGAATGGCTAACACGCCTGTACCGGTGGGTTGGTGGCGCTCCGTGTATGATTCTCAGAACGCATTCGCCAACGAATGTTTTATGGATGAATTAGCGGAAGCCGCCGGGAAAGACCCCCTTCAATTCAGATTAGAACTATTACCGAAATCATCCCGCGAAAGAAATGTATTAACTCTGCTGGCTGAAAAGGCTGGTTGGGAGACCTTTAATAGTGGACCATATTACCAGGGCTTATCGTTCCACAAATCATTTGGAACCTATGTGGCCCAAGTGGCAAGGGTGACTGTCAAAGATAATACAATTAAGGTTGGTGAAATACACTGTGCAGTGGATTGTGGCACAGTCATAAACCCTTCAATTGTAGACGCTCAGATATCCGGGGCGATCATTTATGGATTATCGGCCGCCCTTAAAAGTAAAATCACGGTGAGTAATGGGCGTATTGACCAAAGTAACTTTGATGACTTTGATGTGCTGCGAATGGATGAGACCCCAAAGATTCATGTACATTTGATCGAAAGCGATGCAGCTCCCTCAGGTGTGGGCGAACCAGGTTTACCGCCTGCTGCTCCAGCCGTGGCCAACGCAGTTTATGCGGCCACGGGTAAACGTATTCGCCGACTGCCAATTACAATTCAAGATATCATATAAATCTATACCTGCAATATTTTTCCAGCGATTTTGTCAATTTTAAGTTGGAGTATGAAATTGCAAAAGTGTATCAAATTGGATTATAATTAACAATGGCTTCGACCCATGACTACGAATCGGACCCTCGTAACAAGGATATACAAATCTATATTAACGGTGAATATTTTCACCGCGCAGTAGCCAAAGTTTCAGTATTGGATAGTGGATTTCTGCTAGGGGACGGAGTGTGGGAGGGTATCCGTTTGCACAAAGGACATCTGCTTTATCTGGATGAACATTTTGACCGGCTTTTTAATGGGGCAGCAGCATTGGCCATGGATATAGACCGCTCCCGAGAAGAATTGGCCCAGGTCTTGAAAGATACCTTGCACAAAAACGAGATGGATTCTGATGTACACATCCGCTTAATTATCTCCCGCGGGTTAAAAAATACGCCCTACCAGCATCCTAAGGTGATAGTGGGTAAACCCACACTGGTTATTATCCCCGAATACAAAAAAGCCAGCGAAAAAGTCAAACGGACAGGTATCACCTTGGCAACTGTCGAAACTCGGCGGGACCACTATGTGCAAGATCCAAAAATTAATTCGTTGAGCAAGCATAATTGCATTGCGGCTTGCATTGAAGCCGAGCACCTAGGGGCAGATGAAGGACTGATGTTGGATCCCCATGGCTATGTGGCCACTTGTAATTCCACAAACTTTTTTATTGTCCGCGCTGGCCAGTTATGGACTTCCACTGGCGAATACTGCTTGAACGGTGTGACGCGCAGCACTGTGATTCGCCTTTGCAGGGAAAACAGTGTGCAGGTGGAAGAGAAAAATTTCGTTGTAGATGATGTACATTCCGCCGATGAGGTATTAGTCACGGGCACTTTCGCTGGTGTGATTCCGGTAGTGAAGGTGGATGACATAAATATCGGCGATAGCACATGCGGACCTATAACTAAGAAGCTTCAAGATTGGTATGTCCAGGATATTGAAAAACAGGTAAATGGCACTATCCAGGAAATTGTGAGTTAACATTACGATTATCACAACCAGTTTGAATCCCCAACCCGTGAAATCAATAATGGTAGTGATTCGGTATGTTTCCCACGGGCGTTCTACATCATGAACTGTATATTGATGCAGTTAGTTTAGAGATACTATGGCTATTTCAAGACGCAAATTCATTCGTTCATCCATAGCCGCTGCCGCGGCAACGAGTATCCAGCCGTTTTCTTTAAATGCCACTACCAATTCTCCTGTTGTTTCAAAGATTTCAGATGATCGATTTGATCCATGGATAGAAGTAGATCCAACTGCATTACTTCATAATATTTCAGAAGTGCGCAGGCTGACTAAAGGCAGACCTATTCTGGCTGTGATAAAAAATAATGCTTATGGATTAGGCCTTTCCTTGGCAGCCAAAATATTGGAACGCTTGCCAGAGATCCATGGATTTGCGGTAGTCAAACTTGAAGCGGCCATTGTGTTACGTGAAGCAGGTATTAAAAAACCCATTCACCTCATGGCTCGATTTCCCCAATCTGCCGCAAAGGATATTGCAAATCAAAATATTCAGCCATCTATTATCGATGAAGATGCACTGGAGTTTATAAATCCCATGGCGAAAATATTTGGAGGTTCTGTACCGGCACAGGTTTACCTGGATACAGGTATGAGCCGTATGGGTATCTCATATCGTCGAGCTATGCCTTTATTGAAAAAGATTGCAAATAATGGCAAGGTGTCCTTTCAAGGTGTCTTCATGGGTTTTACAGAAGAACCGGATTTCGACAAGGAACAATTAAAACGGTTTCTTTCCATTGTAAACAAATCCAACAAAGCTGGCATCCAACTTGGTACTCTTCATGCCGCTTCTTCTAGTGCTGTTTTTGATTTTCCTGATGCCCATTTGGATATGGTACGTCCAGGGATGGCCTTGTACGGCGGCTACCCAAATGATCCGGAAAAACAATCTCAATTAGGTACACTGAAAAGCACAATTAATTTAAAGGCGCGTGTGGTTAGAGTTCAAAAATTGCGCAAAGGCGATAGTGTCAGCTATGGCCGAAATTATATTGCTGATAAACCGACTTGGGTGGCCACTGTTCCAGTAGGACATACGGATGGTTTTCCACGGAAAGCTGTTGAAGGCGCCAAAGTACTTATCGGTAATAAAACTTATCCCGTTATCGGCGCTGTTTCTGCCAGCCATTCCATTGTTGAAGTCGGGAATAAAAAATCGGTTCAAGTAGGAGATATTGTAACTCTAATTGGATCAGGTGCACCGGAGGTCAATCCCAACTGGATCTCAGCCAAAACAGGTGCTTCGGTTTATGATCTTTTCATGCATTTAAATCCTTCTTTGCCCAGGGTTTTGATTTAATCGTTAGGAGTAGTTTATGAAAAGGGGCTTAAAAAGAATTATCAGTATTATTGTTTTTCTTTTATTGTCTTCTCTTGCTTTATCTCAGGAAGAAATTCATTGGGATATTGTTGATAGAATACGTGAAGAAGGCTCGGATCGGTCTAAAGTGGACGAATATATTTGGACATTAACTGAACTCCATGGCCCCAGGTGGACTGCTTCCCCAAATATGCGCGCTGCTCAGGATTGGGTAAAAACTATAATAGATCAAATGGAATTGGAGAATACAGCGCTAGAGCCCTGGGGAGGAAAATATGTGAGCTGGGATCTGGAATATGTATCTATTCACATGCTGGAACCAGATTATCAGATGGTGATTGGTTATCCCATTGCTTTGACGCGTGGTACAAAAAGAAAAATTACTCAGGAAGCGATGATCGTTAATATCCAACAAAAGGCAGATCTGGATAAATATAAGGGTAAGCTAAAAAATAAAATCATTTTGGTCTCTCCCATTCATGAATTTGCTCCTCGATTTGAAGCTGATGCCCTCCGTCATGATGAAAACTCGTTAAATGTTTATGCGACAGAAGGTGTGGATACCAATATGGCTGAGCGTCGTAAACAGGTCTTTATGAAAAGGTCGCCGAGACCCAAAGATATTAACAACGATGAACTGGAAGCATTTTATAAAGCTGAAGGGGTAAATGCCGTGCTATACTCGGGTACTGGTGGCGATGGGACCGTTAGGGTAACATCACGACAAACAAGAAAACAGGATCGCACCAATGATTCCGTTAGAAATTCATTACCCATGTTGGCCATTACCGGTGAACACTATAATCGAGTCTACCGTCTGTTGGAGAAAAAACATACGGTAAAAATGGAAATCAATGTACGTGTGAAACTGGGGAATACTGAACTCGAAGGTCGCAATGTGATCGGGGAAATACGTGGCTCAGATCTAGCTGATGAAATCGTCATGATTGGCGCGCACTTGGATTCTTACCATACGGGTACTGGTGCTGCAGATAATGCCAGCGGTAGTGCGGTGGTCCTGGAAGCTATGCGCATTCTAAAGTCTCTCGGTCTCAAACCTCGTCGAACAATACGTATGGCTCTTTGGACAGGAGAAGAATGGGGGTTTTTTGGCTCGCGTGGATATGTCGCTAAGCATTTTGGAAATCCTGATGAAGGGAAAAAGTCTGCCT
>DTTO01000039.1:14377-33178 GCA_012964665.1 Fidelibacterota bacterium | reverse complement strand
CCGACTTTGGTAGAAATAATCGCACCCACAATCGCGATCCCTGAAATAGCATTGGAGCCTGACATGAGTGGCGTATGCAGGGTAGGAGGAACTTTGGTGATAATTTCAAACCCAACAAATATGGCCAGGATAAATACGGTGAGGATGTTAATGATATCCATAATGAATCCTTATAAGTTGTTTATCGATTGGAGGGTAGGTTCGTGCGTGATTTTCCCTTGGTGCGTAAACATGGCACCCGATATAATTTCATCCTCCTCATCAATGTTCAATTGACCTTCTTTGAGCAAATATGTAACAAAAGAAAAAACATTTTTTGCGTACATTTGGGAAGCGTGCACCTGCATGGATGAAGGCAGATTTATAGTACCATCAATAATCACGCCATTGTAATTAATTATTTCCCCGCCTTTAGTCAATTCGCAGTTACCGCCATTTTCAGCTGCCAGGTCCATGATTACCGAACCTGGTTTCATTTCATTGACCATCTCTGTTGGGATCAGTAAGGGTGCCGGAAGTCCAGGGATCAATGCTGTGGTAATGACTAAATTTGATTTAGCGATATGTTTTTTAATCATTTTCCGTTGCCGAATTTTATAATCTTCTGAGGTTTCTTTTGCGTAACCACCTTCACCAACACCATCATTTCCATCAGACTCAACAACAACAAATTTTGCTCCGAGAGATTCCACTTCTTCTTTGACTTCGGGACGAACATCAAAAGATTCTACTTGTGCGCCAAGTCGTTTTGCGGTAGCAATTGCCTGTAATCCTGTCACACCTGCGCCGAGGATCAGTACTTTTGCAGGTGGGATTGTACCTGCTGCTGTCATTAACAGAGGCATATATACGGGCAAGTGAGCTGCACCTATCAATACGGATTTATATCCAGCAATATTTGCCTGGGAGCTTATTGCATCCATGCTTTGTGCCAGTGTTGTGCGAGGAATGAGGTGCATGGAAAAACCTGTAATGTTTTTTGTCAAAAGTTTTTTTACCTGCTCTGCCCGTTTGGTAGTTTGGAAAAGTGAAATATAAGTTACACCATCAGGGATGGCATCCATTTCTTCCAACGTGGCCGGCGCAACCTTTAAAACAATATCTACACCATTCAATAGATCGGTTATTTCAGTGACCACTTCGGCTCCAGCATTCTGATAATCTTGATCAGAGAAAAATGAATCTTCTCCTGCAGCAGATTGCACGCGCACCGTTATGCCACTATTGATCAGTTCTTTAACTGTTTTAGGTGTGGCGGCAACGCGTTTTTCGCCGGTAATGGTTTCTTTTAAAACTGCTGCGATCATGCTAAATCCCTGTAAATAATTTCTTAAACAGCCCGCAAATTTAGGAAACCTAACCCTTACAATTCTCATTTTGATTTCAGGATTTCTACTGTAGCCTTTCATAACTAATTTTATGTCTATGAGATTTCACATATTATTCATGATTGCCGGCATCTTATTATCCGCCTGCGCTCCTTCTCTCCGCATTGTAGAACGATATCCAAACAACAAAGAAAAGACTGTTGAATTGTTAAAAGGCAAAGGCAGTTCAGGGCGGATAATTAAGCGGATTGAATATCATTCGAATGGTAGAAAGAAATCAGAAGTGGATATTAATAATGGTCAAATGGATGGAAAGTATCTAGCGTACAAAGAAAATGGAGCGATATCAATAAAGGGTCGATATGAGGATGGTAACCAAAGCGGCAAATGGAATTGGTATAATACTGCAAGTAAGCTGGATTCAATACACACATATCAAAATGGCCGATTACATGGGAAGTCAACCCTTTATTCAAATGGTATTGTAATTATTAAGCGAAAATATGCTGCAGGAAAACTAAATGGCAAATTCATGGAATTTTATACAAGTGGAGAAAAAAAGGTCAATGGCTATTATGTCAATAACCTTCCGGATAGAAAATGGCTTTGGTGGAATGAGGATCAAACCAAAGCAAGGCAGGTTTATTTTAAAAATGGTATAAAACACGGTGATATCCGTATTTGGGATGAGGGTATTTTAAAATTAACGGGTGCTTTTGATCAGGATCAAAAAACAGGTACCTGGAAATGGTACCATTCGAAAAAAGAACTAGATTCTTTGGTTACATATGAAAAAGGTCTATTGCATGGAACCTTGAATGTTTGGCACAAAAATGGGATAATGGCGGTAACCGGCGATTATGTCCATGGAAAAATGAATGGGGAATGGAAATGGAATTCAGAAGATGAAATACCTGATTCACTTAAAACCTACAGCAATGGCCAATTAAATGGTTTATCTGAATTTTACTATAATAATGGTCAGCTTAAACAATCAGCCCAATATCATTCCGATCAATTAAATGGAGAAGAACGATTCTATTTCGCTACTGGGCAGATCAAATCGAAAACTAGTTTTCGATCGGGTAAGAAAACAGGTCCTTATGAAATATGGTTAGCCAATGGAAGTCCGGAAGAATTTGGTAGTTACAAAGGAAATAAACTTCATGGAAAAGTTCAAAGATGGTATACGACTGGAGTAATTTCATCCACTGCCGATTATGACCAGGGTATTTTACATGGCGTGATGCAAATACAATCCCTTTCCGATGATTTAAATAAGGAGATGTTTTTTGATAAAGGGAATGAAATTGTCCGCTTTGAATACCATGGTAAAGGCCGCTTTAAACGGGTTATGATCATCGATAATGATCAAGTACTGTATGAAAGAAAATGGAATGTATTAGGTGTAGAAAACACAGAAGAAAAATATATTATTGGTACCCATCGTGAAACCGATTTCTATTTATCAGGATTTTTAAAATACGAATGTACCTTTAAAAAAGAGGAAAAGCATGGGGTAGAGTGGTGGTTTGATGAAGACCGTAACCCAACCAAAGTAAATATTTTTTACCAGGGAGATCGTATTCTTAGCTACGATTTAACATCAAATGATGAAAGCCGTGAATAAAAAAATCAATCAGTGTAATTTCACCGTCTATGATAGATATAATAATAGATAACATCATGACTTGGGGCATACCTGTTGGTATCATTTTTATTGGTATCTTAGCCGGTTGGCTGTTTAAAAGATTTATTCATCAGCGTCTAAAAAAGATGACTGAAAAAACTGAATGGAGAGGTGATGATGTGATATTTGATGCTATTGAATCTCACATCGTTCTATGGTTTTTTCTCGCCGCAATGAATATTGCTTCCAGTAGCCTATCACTTAGTGAAGATTATAGTAGTTATTTAAGCAAGATTATATTAGGGGTTCTGATTCTTTCGGTTACACTGGCCGTTTCCCGTATGGGTGTTGGATTGCTCAACTTCTGGGCAGAAAAGCAGGGAACTGATTTGCCTTCCACAACTATTTTTGTAAATCTGGCGCGCATCATCATTATTGCTATCGGTGTATTGGTTATTCTTCAAACTTTGGGGATTTCAATCACACCACTGCTGACTGCTTTAGGGGTTGGGGGTCTAGCTGTTTCTTTAGCCCTTAAAGACACCCTGTCGGACTTTTTTGCTGGACTACATATCCTGCTTTCTCAAAAGTTGAAACCAGGTGATTTTGTGGAAATGGATTCGGGTCATATGGGTTATGTTCAAAATATTACTTGGCGTCATACAACATTAATGGAACGCACAAACAATATTGTAACTATTCCTAATGCAAAAATTTCTGCAGCAATAATGAAAAATTATGATAAGGGGGATCCCAGTTTTTCTGTCCGCATTGCTCTTGGTGTTTCCTATGACAGCGATTTGGATAGGGTCGTGAAAGTGACAGAAGAAGTGGCTGAAGGTGTCATTAAAGATGTAGATGGAGCGAAAAAAAATGAACCAGCGATCGTGCGTTGTTTTGAATTCGCCGACTCCAGCGTTAACCTGAAGGTATATTTCCGCGGTTTGAAATACGGTGATCATCACCCTATCATTGATACGTTTATTCGCCGCATTCATAAACGATATAAACAGGAGGGGATTAATATTCCATTCCCAATCCGCACGCTGATCCATAAAAATGAGCGATCATGAAAAGTTGGATTATCTTTGGTGCCTTGCTGGCTGCACTAGCGGTGTTGTTGGGTGCCTTTGGGGCGCACGGATTAAAGGGCAAAGTTTCACCGGAAGACCTGACAATATTTGAGACAGGCGTGCGCTATCATATGTACCACGCACTTGGATTAATTTTAATTAGTGTTCTTGGATTGTATTATTACCCAGAAATGATACAATTGCCTGCCATATTTTTATCGGTGGGTATCCTGTTATTCTCGGGAAGTCTTTATATTTTAGTGCTAACTGGTTTGCGGTGGATGGGCGCGATTACGCCGCTCGGAGGCGTCGCCTTTATTGCTGGTTGGCTGCTGCTGGCTTACCGAATGATTAAAGTATAACCAGTTCCGTTTCATAATGACCGGCCCAAAACGTGTTTTAAGGACCTTCGATGCTACTTCGATGGTCACTGGAAATATGATTGGCTCGGGAATTTTTCTTTTAGCGGGTTATGCCGCTGCATCTGTTCCTGATAGTTCTACACTGATCTTGGCCTGGATTGGTGGCGGGGTAATGGCCCTACTTGGCGCTTTTGCCATTGCGGAATTATCGACACGCTTCCCAGAAACGGGGGGTGATTTTCTTTACCTTCATAGAGTTTATGGTCCATTCCCGGCATTTTTACACGGTTGGATGAGTCTGGTTATTTTTGAATCAGGATCGATTGCAGTTCTAGCCCTTTTTTCCGCCAAATATACCCAACAGTTTTTTCCTGCATCCCAAATCTTGTCAGTCCCATTATTGGCATCTTTGCTGGTTCTATTCTTTTCAGGTATACATTGTTTGAAGGTTGAAGTAGGATCGCGCTTCCAATCTATTCTTACCGTTGCCAAGATACTTGGCATATTTCTTATGGTTTCTTTGCTATTCAGCGGAGACCCTAATGAAATAAATCCAAACCCTAAAACGGATCAAAGCGGCAATCCGTTTATTGGGTTTACACGAGCATTAATCCCCATTTTTTTTGCATATACGGGTTGGAATGTTGCAGGCTATATCGGAGGTGAAATACAAAATCCGAGAAAAACATTACCCAGGGCCTTAATTGGTGGTACCCTAATAACGATGACAATCTATGTGATTGTAAATCTATCATTCATACAATCGGTAGGCTTAGCCGGTATTCAGGGGCAGGATATGGTCCCCTTAATTGCACTCAAAGCTGTAGGTGCTGAAAGTTGGACCACCTTTTTATCCATTCTTATTTTTATTAGTGTGGCCAGCTCACTTTCCATCACCATTCAGACAGCTGGTGCGCGAGTGATTCAAGCAATGGGGGAGCAAGGCGTTTTTTTTCAGTTCACAGCTCGCCTGCATAGAAAATTTCATACGCCGGTAAATGCCCTTTTAGTCCAGGCGATTTGGACTATCTTTCTGATGTTTACCCTGGATATAGAAAGTTTGGTGGATTCTGCTACAGTCGTCATGATCATGTTTTCCGCCCTTTCAATATCAACCCTATTCAAGGTTAATTACGGTAGAAATGGATTAAAAGGAAATGAGAATATCTATCGAACGCCATTATTCCCTTTAGTACCTGTAGCATATATACTTAGCGCCATATTCATCAGTTGGGGTGTGATACAATTTCATTTATCGCAAGGAAGTATATTGCCTATTTGGGGACTGTCATTCTTATTATTTGGCAGTATTGTTTATATGATTTGGAAAAAAAAGAGTTAAAGTGAGTAAAATAAAAAATCAAGCATTGGCAAAAGATGGGAATAAACTTCTTGATTGGGCTGCAAGCCGGATGCCTGTACTGGCCAGTATTCGACAGCGATTCGAAGATGAAAAACCCCTATCCAGGTTAACGATTGGTATTGCACTCCATTTAGAAAAAAAGACCGGCATTTTATTGCGAACCTTAACAGCCGGCGGGGCAAAAATAGCCGCCGCATCCTGTAATCCTTTAACAACTGATGATTCTGTTGCTGCAGCCCTGGCAGAAGAAATGGACGTGTTCGCATGGACAGATCAAACGGATTCAGAATACTATGATTGTTTAGAATCTGTCATCATAGCGAAACCGCATATAACCATTGATGATGGGTGCGATTTAATTCAGTTGCTCCATTCCAAGCACTCCAATTTATTAGATCATGTGATCGGCGGGTGTGAAGAGACCACCACCGGAATTGTCCGTCTTGAAGCTATGCATAGGGATGGAGCACTTAAAGTACCGGTGATGGCAGTGAATAATGCCCATTCCAAATATTTATTCGATAACCGTTACGGAACTGGACAAAGTGTAATTGAGGGAATTCTTTCCGCAACTAATACATTAATCGCTGGGAAAACGGTTGTTGTTGTGGGCTATGGCTGGTGCGGACGCGGTATTGCCAATCGGTTGAGAGGGCTAGGCGCCAAAGTCATTGTGGTTGAAACAGGTGCTACCAACAGGGATGGATCTTCCGGTTACCACCGTGCACTGGAAGCTTCATACGATGGTTGCTGGGTTATGTCCATGAGTGAAGCAGCGTCCCTTGGTGATATTTTTATTACTGCCACCGGCAATAAGCATGTGATTTCAGAAAACCATTTGGGCGCAATGAAACATGGGGCGATTTTGGCCAACTCGGGGCATTTTAATCATGAAATTGATTTAGACAGTATGGAATCTTTATCTGTTTCAAAAGAAACAATTCTTCCTAATGTGGAAAAATATCATCTGAAAAATGGTAAAGATTTAATTTTACTGGCAGAGGGCCGATTGGTTAACTTAGCCCAGCCGACTGGGCAGGGTCATCCTATCGAGATTATGGACGGTAGTTTCGCTGTCCAGGCTCTTTGCATAGAATATCTAGCAAAAAATAGAGGTGAGCTATTGCCGGGTATATATGATGTACCAAAGGTAATCGATGACGATGTAGCTAGGATCGCTTTAGAGGCCCAGGGAATTGTTTTAGAAAAACTAACGGAAGAACAAGAGAAATACAGACAGAGCTGGAAAGAGGGAACTTGATGGATTTAAAAATCAGACCATTTACTGCAGAAGTAAAACAAATGTATGAAAATCATGGCCATTTTCATGATGGAGATGCCGGCTTGGATCTATTTGTGATCAACGAGCAGACAATCGGTGCGGGGGAGACAACACTGATTCACCTGCAGATTGCCTGTGAGAATGCTGACAATAGACCATATTTAGTAATGTCACGCTCGAGTATCGGCAAAACTCCTCTTCGACTGGCTAATGCTGTCGGGTTGATCGATGCCGGCTACCGAGGGGAGATCATAGCGGTAGTGGACAATATTAAAACAGAGGACTATACCGTTGAACCGGGCCAGCGCCTGTTCCAGTTAGTGGCTATGGATGGTTCCCCGATCCATTTTGAACTGGTAGAAAAATTATCAGACACTACACGGGGGGGTGGGGGCTTCGGCAGTACGGGCAAATAATCCGTCGTCATTGCGAACCTGAAGGGCGCAGTAATTCTAATTGATTAACAGATTGTCCAATGGTTCTACATAAAAGTGAAATCCCTTTATTATTACTGATAAATGAGAAAATCCTTTATAATTTGGCACTCTCGTAATAAGAGTGCTAATAATAGTTGAAAATTCATCTTTTTAACCTATAAATTCCGCGCTGCATAATTGCAGAAAAAATAATAATTCAGAATTTTAACTAGTTAATTAATAAAACAGGAGAAAGCGAAATGGCACTAAAAGTTAAGCCTTTGGCTGATCGTGTTGTGGTTGAACCTGCACCAGCTGAAGATGTATCCTCTGGGGGCATCATTCTGCCTGATACAGCTCAGGAAAAACCACAGCAAGGCACTGTTGTTGCAACAGGCCCCGGTAAAGTTTCCGATGCCGGAAAAACCGTTGGAATGGAAGTGAAAAAAGGAGACAAGATTCTCTATGGTAAATATAGCGGAACTGAGTTCTCTTTCGATGAAACTGATTATCTTATCATGCGCGAGAGTGATATTCTCGCTGTCCTATAAGGAGTAAATAAATTATGGCTAAAGAAATATCATATGGTCTCGATGCACGTAACGCCCTGAAGGCCGGTGTGGATAAACTCGCTAATGCGGTAAAAGTTACCCTTGGTCCAAAAGGACGGAATGTTGTTATTGAAAAGAAATTTGGCGCACCAACTATAACCAAAGATGGTGTAACTGTGGCCAAAGAAATAGAATTAAGTGATAAAGTGGAAGATGTTGGTGCTCAAATGTTGAAAGAAGTTGCTTCCAAAACTTCTGATGATGCGGGTGACGGTACCACCACCGCTACCGTTATAGCCCAGGCACTTATTGCTGAAGGACTGAAAAATGTTACAGCTGGTGCCAATCCAATGTCCATCAAACGCGGGATTGATGCTTCTGTTATCGCTGTAGTGGGCGCCTTGAAGGCTCAGAGCAAAGACCTGCCGGATTCCGAGCAGATTGCTAACGTGGGTACAATTTCAGCCAACAATGACCATGAAATCGGTGCAAAAATTGCTGAAGCTATGGAAAAAGTGGGTAAAGACGGCGTCATCACTGTGGAGGAAAGCAAAACAGCTGAAACTTTTCTGGAAACCGTCGAAGGGATGCAATTTGATCGTGGTTACCTCTCTCCATACTTTGTCACGAATTCTGACAACATGGAAGTTGAGATGGATGATCCTTATATCCTTATTTACGATAAAAAGATATCCAATATGAAAGACCTGCTTCCCCTATTGGAAAAAGTTGTCCAGACAGGTAAATCAGTTGTGATTATCGCTGAAGATATTGAAGGCGAAGCACTGGCCACACTGGTTGTGAACAAACTGCGTGGCACATTTAAAGTGCTAGCTGTAAAAGCGCCGGGATTTGGTGACCGTCGAAAAGCCATGTTGGAAGATATTGCCGTATTGACTGGCAGTACTGTCATCTCTGAGGATGCTGGATACAAACTGGAAAATGCGACACTGGAATACTTGGGTACCTGCAAACGTGCTGTTTCTGATAAAGATGACACTACGATTGTTGGCGGAGCCGGTTCCAGCGATTCCATCAAAGCTCGTATTAACGAAATCAAAGTTCAAATTGATAAAACAACCTCCGATTACGATCGTGAAAAACTGCAGGAACGCCTGGCAAAATTGTCTGGTGGTGTTGCGGTAATTAATGTTGGCGCTGCCACTGAAATAGAAATGAAAGAAAAGAAAGCCCGTGTTGAAGATGCATTACACGCAACCCGCGCTGCAGTCGAAGAAGGGATCATCCCTGGTGGTGGTGTTGCGCTGCTTCGTGCCGTTTCTGCTTTGGATAAAGTCAAAGTCGATGACGAAGAAAAGGTTGGCGTTGATATCATGCGTCGTGCCCTTGAAGAACCGATTCGACAAATAGTTGAAAACGCCGGTGCTGAACCATCTATCGTAACTCAAGCTGTTAAGGATGGAAAGGGCGACTATGGTTATGATGCCCGCACGGATGAATATGTTAACATGTTCAAAATCGGTATAATCGATCCAACCAAGGTTGCACGTGTGGCTGTAGAGAACGCTGGTTCAATTGCTGGTATGATACTAACGACTGAAGCAACGGTTACAGAGATTCCTGAAAAGGAATCACCAATGCCTCCAATGGATCCAGGCATGGGTGGTGGTATGGGCGGTATGATGTAATTTGAGGTTATCCTCAATATTCTTAAAAGGCCCTTTCCGACAAATCGGGGAGGGCTTTTTTTGTTTCCTTGTCATTGTAAGTATAGCAATGCAAACTCAATTAAAAAATGGGATTGCTTCATTTTTTTTCGGCTACTTTGCAATAACATGCATTATAAAAATTCCTCATTCCTCACCTTGACTAACGAAGACCCTGCCAATTAAATTCTTTTTCTTATGGGTGTCATTCGTTTAAAAAATATGCAGTTTTATGGTTTCCATGGTGTCAGCGAATCAGAGAAACACCTGGGAGGTCGGTTCGAAGTAGATGTAGAAATGCACCTTTCCTTGAAAGGGGCATGCGAATCAGATGATCTAAATGATACTATTAACTATGAGGCCATTTATAAGACGGTTGATTCCTGTATTAGAAAGGATAAATTTTATCTTATTGAAGCTTTGGCAAATTCCATTGCGAAGGATATTTTAAATGGGCATCCTGTGGATTCCCTTTTGGTTCGGGTACGAAAACCGCATGCACCGGTAAAAGGAGTCTTGGATACGATCGAAGTAGAGATCGAACGCAATAAGGCAGATTATGTCTGAACTGGTTTACCTCGGACTTGGATCAAATATCGGCGATCGGGAAACGAATATTTTCACGGCAATCGCTGCACTAGATGTTCGAGATGAAATCACGGTTAACCGAACTGCTTCTATCTATGAAACGGATCCCTTATACAATAAAGATCAACCTACATTTTTAAATACAGTAGTTGAGGTAAAAACAAACTTAGATCCGGAAGTGATGCTCCAAGTTTGCCAAGGTATCGAACTTATGTTGGGCAGGCCGATGGACCATGAAAAGAATGAACCTCGGGTAATCGATTTGGATATATTGGCTTATGAAACAAAATCAGTGGATTTAGGGCATTTAAAGATTCCCCATCCTGAATTATTTGCCCGTAAGTTTGTTCTTGCTCCCTGGGAGGAAATCGCGCCGGATTTTATGGTCCAGGACTTTGGCAGGACTGTATCAGAATTATTGACATTGTGTCCGGATACCTCAGCTGTCCGGAACCATCAATTGGAAAAATCAGCATGAGAAATTTGTATTATGTGGCCATCGAAGGTACCATCGGGGTGGGTAAGACCAGTTTGGCCAACCTTTTATCTGATAGACTAGGTGCAAAATTAGTTTTGGAGGCCTTTGAGGATAACCCTTTCCTGGCTGATTTTTATAATGACCCCGAACGCCATGCCTTTCAGACCCAATTGTGGTTCTTGCTCCAACGGTACCAGCAGCAGCAGGACCTGCGTCAGGTAGATATGTTTCAAAACCTGGTACTCACCGATTATATGTTTGTAAAGGACCGGTTATTTGCATCCCTGAACTTAAATGAAAAAGAAATGTCCCTTTACGACACGGTGGCGAATATGATGGAGCGGAATGTGATCCACCCAGACCTGGTCATTTTTCTCCAGGCGGATACGGAAACGCTCATGCGGAATATTGCAAGAAGAGGTAGGGACTTTGAAAAAAATATGTCCGAAGATTATATCGATGCACTCAACCAGGTGTATAATGAATACTTTTTCCGTTACCAGGATACGCCGTTGGTTATCATCAATACAAATAATATTGATTTTGTACATAATGATGGTGATTTGGAAGAGGTGATCAATTATATACGTCAGCCGGTGACTGGAACAAAATTTTTCAACCCTACCACTGGATTATAATTATGATCAAAATATTGATTTATGCTGCTTTGGCATACATTGCTTATGCGCTTGTGAAAAATACCCGTCTGGTATCAAAATCTAATCATGGGTCCATTAAAGAAAAAGGATCATACAAAAACCTAAATATAAAAGATGCAGAATTTGAAGATATCCAAAAAAAGGATAAATAATGAATAAGTTTATTGATTTATTAAAAAGTAAATGTGAATGCACGCAAATTGGTTTACTTATTTTAAGAATTCTACCCGGATATTTTTTAATTGTAAACCATGGATGGAAAAAAATCACTCATCCAGAAAAGTGGGGTGGCCTTGGTGAAGCTGTTACAAAATACCTGGGGGGAATTGATTTTCTCAATCCAATATTTGGTTTCTTGGCAGCCTTTTCGGAATCGGTTTGTGCTATACTGGTCTTGGTAGGATTATTTACGAAGCCAGCAGCTCTATTAATTTGTGGTACTATGTTTTTCGCTGCGTTATACCATATCACAGGAACCGGTAACCCTGAACTCGCTTTGATATATTTTTCGATTTTTGCGGCCATCTTTGCTGCTGGACCTGGGAAATACAGTTTAGATAGTAAATTTTTTTCAAATAATAAAGATTAATGCAAGCAGTTCGTATTCATGAACATGGTGATGTTGGGATTCTGCAATATGAATCTGTATCTGATCCAAAACCAAAAATAGGTGAAGTTGTTGTTCAGGTTAAAGCCTCTGCTATGAATCACCTGGACTTATGGGTACGGCGGGGTATCCCCGGTGTACCATTACCAATGATTTTAGGAAGTGACGGTGCTGGAGTGATTACTGAAATTGGAGATGACGTCACACAATTCCGAGTTGGCGATTATGTATGTATCCAACCACTTACCTATTGCGGCCATTGCCGTTTTTGTTCACGAGGGCAGGAAAATTACTGTGATGCAATAGGTATTCTGGGGGAAAGCCAGGATGGAACTAATTGTGAGTATACTGCGGTTCCGGAAAGGAATGTACGGTTAAAACCAGATCATTTATCATTTGAGGAAGCGGCAGCATTTCCTTTGACATCACAAACAGCTTACGGCATGCTAATTCATCGGTCAAAAATCGAGCCAGGAGAAACTGTTTTTGTATGGGGAGGTAGTTCAGGTGTAGGAACAATGGCGATCCAAATAGCCAAAACAAAAGGATGTCGCGTCATCGCAACCGGTGGAAGTGAAAAAAAACGTATCCATGCTGCGGCAATCGGAGCAGATCTGGTTCTAGATCATTATAATGATGAAATTGCAAATTCAGTGAAATCGTTTACAGAGGGGCGTGGTGTAGATGTGGTTTTCGAACATGTAGGTAAAGCTACTTGGAAAACCAGTATACGAATCCTTGGAAAAGGTGGCCGATTGGTAACTTGCGGTGCGACAACGGGCCCAAAGGTTGGGGTTGATATTCGGCATTTGTTTTCTAAACAGCAGACAATTTTAGGATCAACGATGGGAAATGTAGCTGCTTTTGATGAATGTTTGACGCTGGTATCGGCAGGAAAAATCCAACCTGTTATAGATCGAACATTTCGTTTCAACGAAATTAAAGAGGCCCATGAGCATTTGGAAAAGGGACAGCAAATTGGTAAAATCATTCTTTTACCGGAATGAAATACGATAAACATATTTTCATCTGCATCAATGAGCGTGCAGAACAAAGTGCCAAAGGAGATTGTACCAGAAATGGTGGTAAAGAAATCCGCATGCGGTTCGTACAGTTGATCGAAGAGTATGGGCTGAAAGGGAAAGTTCGTGCGAATAAAAGCGGTTGTTTAGATGCCTGTGAAATGGGAGCGGCTATTGTAATATATCCCGATGGAATATGGTATACAAAAGTTCAATTAGAGGATGTGGATGAAATATTTAAAACTTCAGTGTTAGGTAATGGCATTGTTGAACGAATTGCATCAACCCAAGAAACATGGGAAGAATTAAATCGAATCAGAAGTAGCAATAGGTTATCAATATGAAAAAAATTATTATAATGTTTTGCATTGGGATGTTAGTCACAATTGGAAATGCACAAATGAAAAAAGGTTTAGGGTTCATGTTTGGCACGAGGGGAGGGGGTTTTATTTTTTCTGGTCAATGGCAAGTAAAACCCGATCTTTTAACTGGATTTGAAGCACGATTATATGATATCAAAAATGATGAGGAGTTGCCCGTATACAATTATTATACTGGCCAATATTTAAATGTTGGCGATCGGGCCTTATTTATGGTACCCGTATTTGGGACAGTAAAATGGCTACCTTATGAAGGAAAAATTGCCAATAATTTTTCACCATTTGTTGAACTAAAACTTGGACCGGTATTAGCTGTGGATGGAAAAGAAGAATTTCAAAAATGGTCGAAGCGATGGGGGAAAGCATCAACCATAATCACATATGGAGGCCAAATAGTTTTTGGTATTTTATTTTTACAAACGGGAGGCAGTGCTATTTCACCTTCAATTGGGTATGAATTTCTCCCAATGGGTATTGAAGTTGACGGACGAAAAAACTATAGCGGCGCAGCTATAAATATTACCTTTAGCATGAGTCCTAGCCGTCGCTGATGGAAGAACATTTCTTCCACCTTCAACTAAATAATTTAAAACAGGATACGTTCAAGCTTTCTGAAGAAGAGTCAAGGCATTTCGTAACATCTCTACGCGGGAATGCTGGTGATGACCTGTGGCTTCTGGACGGGCTCGGAACAGCATACGAAGGAACTGTTTTAAAAATTAATGGCAAATCCGTTTCCGGAATCATTCATCGCTCACATACAAACTATGGTGAATCCCATTACGAGGTCCATTTAGCAATCGGACTGATCAAAGGCAATCGGATGGATATGATTTTTGAGAAAGCTACGGAGATGGGTGTAAAGTCAATTCATCCTCTAATGTTGGATCGTTGTGTGAAAAATAAATTGAAAATGGAACGGGCAAATCGGATTGTAGTTTCCGCCTCAAAACAGGCAGGAAGGAGTTTTTTCCCAATCGTTTTTGAACCGGTCAATTTGACAACATGGTTGAATGATCATGTGGATAGCCATAAGATCTTATGCCATATAACTGGTTCTCAATCCATAGCAGGTTCCTTAGGAAATGAAAGAAAAGAGATCTTTTTGATTATTGGGCCCGAAGGTGATTTTTCTAAAAATGAATTATATCAGTTAAAGCAAGCTCAAATTGAATTTTCAAACTTAGGTCCTAGGCGTTTGCGAAGCGAATCGGCAGCAATGATGGCTATTGCGATGGTAAACCAACTGATGGAAAATTAAAAGTATGAATGAATGTTTATTTTGTAAGATGGTCAGTGGTGATATACCATGCGAAAAAGTATATGAAAATGAATTAATCCTCAGTTTCCGGGATATAGATCCGAAAGCACCAACGCACATATTGATCATTCCTAAAAAACATATAGAAACGCTAAATGAAATTAATGAAAATGATCAGGACCTGTTGGGTGAGTTATTACTGACGGCAAAAAAAATTGCTAAAGATGAAGGAATTGATGCATCAGGCTACCGAACGGTTTTTAATTGTAATGCTGATGGTGGCCAGACCGTTTTTCATATTCACATGCATTTACTTGGTGGACGCCTAATGGCTTGGCCACCAGGTTAAACTCAATAGATGATAACGGCACTATATTACCTTAAGATAATAATTTGAAGATTATCCCTATGGATTTTCCACCTTAAAATCCTTAGATTTCCTAACCTCTTTTACCTCGGAAAATGTATATATCTGAACTGAATATCCATGGTTTTAAATCCTTTGCCAAAAAGGAAAAACTTAAATTTGGTGAAGGAATTACTGTTATCGTTGGACCCAATGGCTGTGGTAAAACCAATATCGTAGATGCCATTCGGTGGGTACTCGGTGAGCAAAAATATTCTGTACTTCGTTCCGGAAAAATGGGTGATATTATTTTTAATGGGACAGACAGTTTAAAACCTCTTTCGGTTTGTGAAGCCACCTTGACCGTGCACAATAACCAAGGTAAACTTCCTTTAGAATACAATGATATTGAAATCGGCCGTCGCGTCTACCGTAATGGTGAATCAGAATATTTTCTAAATAGAACACCCTGTCGCTTGAAGGATATACATGATTTATTTATTGATACAGGTATGGGTTCAGATGCTTACTCCGTTATTGAACTGAAGATGATTGAACAAATCCTATCTGAAACTGCTGATGACAGGAAACGAATGTTTGAAGAAGCGGCAGGTATAAATAAGTATAAACGCCAGCGACGTTCGGCCTTAAGAAAATTTGATGCGGTGCAGCAAGATTTGGAACGAGTTAGTGATATTGTACTGGAAGTTGAACAAAAAGTCCATTCACTAAATCTTCAATTGAAACGCTTCAAGCGCCATGAGCAACTTTCGGAGGAATTGAAAGAAAAAGAGCTTGATCATGCATTTGTCCGCATCCACGAATATGACTCTGAAATCAATCCTTTACGCCAGCGTATTATAGAATATACCCATCTCAAAGATGAAAAGGCATCCAGCGCTTCTTTAAATGAAAAAGAATTACAAAAACTGAAAAATCTTTACAGCGAACAGCAAAAGGAACTGAATTTTCTTCAAACCGATCTAAGTGAAATGGAAGAAAAACGGGAATCAGCTAACAGCAACGCATTGGTATGGGCCGAACAGGCTAAAGCCGCTGAAGTAACGATCCAACGGCTAAAGCATGAAGATGAAAACAATAATGATAAGAAAATCGTGCTTTTAAACCAAATTAATGAATATGAAAATGAGATTTCTACCTTGGACCCACAGGTGGATCAAAAATTATCTGTTTATAAATTACAAAAATTAGAATTTGAAAAGGTCGAACTACGTTATAAACAAACACAGGAAGTATTAGAGATATCTCAAACAAATCGTTGGGATGCCCAGCGAAGAATAACTAATGACCAGTCTCTATTGGATCGCACATTATCTTTGATTGAAGAAAAGCGCAATACCAATGCAGAATTGGAAGATAAGATTCAAGAAATCCAATCAAACCAGAAAAGACACGCGGAAGAACAAAAAGATATAGAAACGAAAATATTGCAACTAAAACAATCCTCAGCTAACATTCAATCCCAATTGGATAAAACACGAAAAACTCTAAATGTAACCCAGGAAAAACGTTTTGACCTATCCATGGCGATCCAAAGTGGAAATTCTAAACTAGAATCCCTTCAATCACGCGTGGAGTTTTATACCGAATTAGTGGAACAAAAAGAGGGCTACCCGGAAGGTGTACGGACTGTTTTAGATGCCCCGAATGTTTACCCAGGGATTATTGGCACAGTAGGTGATTTATTTCAGATTGATGAGCAATATGATATGGCTTTTCAGAGCGCTTTGGGTGATTGGGGTAAGTGTCTTGTAGCTGAAGATCGTAAAGCAGCTTTAGAGGTTGTATCATCCGCCCGGACTCAAAAAATTGGGAATCTTTCCATCCTCCCCCTGAAAGAATTGGGAAAGTTATCATCAGGATTATCTAAAGCCCCAACAGGGGAAGGTATAATTGGCCGAGGAATAGACCTATGCGGTGCTGAGAAAAAATATAAATCCTTGGCGAGAGTTCTACTAGGGAATGTGATAATTGTAGATGACTTAATTAAAGCATTAAATAACCATAATTTGGACGATTGGGATGTAGTGGACTTAAATGGCGCATATTCCGGGACAAATTATGTAATGAAATACAGGGGCCAAGATGGAGAGGGCAGTATCTTGGGCCGTCAGAAAAAAATTGATTCCTTGCTTCAAGCCATTGAAAAACTAACCAGTATACTCACTGGTCAGGAAAATGAATTATCAAACCTGGATGAGACAATTAATAATCAGTCTTCTGAATCCAAATTATTGAGTGATAAACTGGATATAATATATCGTGAATTGAATGAGGTAGAAACAGCCTTGATTCGCAATCATTATAGCCAGTCTCAAGCATTAGAATCTTTAAAAGGATTTCAAGAGGAAGTAAAAGACAACCGTAATACTATAGACGATCTCCAAACATCAGCGAAAACACTAAAGCCAGCTTTGGTCAAAGTTGAGGCGGAAATTAAAAAATTAAAAGGGGCGGTAGCAGAAGCATCTGATACTCAAGTCAAGGTTCAGGTGGAACGGGATACATTCCAACAAGAAGTTCAGAAATTGCGAATCGAATTACTTAATCTTGAAAATAAAAGGGATAACCTGAATTTTCAAAAACGAGTAGCTCAAGACACCATCCAGGAGTTAGTGGATCGAAAAAAATCCATCGGTGGAGAAATATCAAAATTGGAATACCAACGGGGAATTTTGGCTCAACAGATTTCAGATGTTCAAAAAGAATTGCAGACAATTAGTGGTCAATTAGCTAAGGAAAAATCTATCATAAACTTGAAGCAGAGCGCTACGAACGACACTTATCTATCTATGGAGAAAATTCAGGACCAGATTCGTTCGGAACAACAAACCCGTGAAGCCTTGCTGGAAGAAATGAAGACCAATGAATTAAAAATTGCTGAAATGGAACAGCGAATCAATATCATTCGAGAACGGATTCGGGATCGTTATGAAATGGAGGTTCCAACTGATTTAATTGTGGATGAAGAATTGGATGATTTGGAATTACGAATTGGAAGGATCCAGCGCAGCATTGAAAAAATTGGACCAATCAATATGGCTGTTCAGCTCGAATATGAGGAGGAACAGGCTCGTTTACAGATGTTGATAGAGCAGCGCGAAGACCTGCTTGCATCCGAGGATAATTTACGTGAAACAATTCAGGAAATTGATAAGGTTGCACGAAAAAAATTCCAGGAAACATTTGACCAGATTAAACTCAATTTTTCCAAATTATTCGAATTGATTTTTGAAGGTGGCTCAGCATCATTGTCGCTAATTGGTGATCCTGATCCTTTGGAATCAGATATTGCCATACATGCACAGCCGCCTGGCAAGAAAAATCAAGGTCTTCGTATGCTTTCAGCTGGAGAAAAATCACTGACGGCCATCGCACTGCTATTTGCTATTTATCAGTATAAACCAAGTCCGTATTGTATTTTGGATGAAGTGGATGCACCTTTGGATGATGTGAATATTCAGAAATTCAAGCGTGTATTGCATAAATTTGCTAAAGATACCCAGTTTATTGTGGTGACACACAATAAACTTACCATGGAAGCAGCTGACTATCTATACGGTGTCACCATGGAACAAAAAGGGGTGTCAAAGCTGGTGTCTGTCAAGTTTAATGGACAAATCTAACCAGTTATAAAATCATCAAATAAAAAACCCCTATGAGGACTTTTTACGTTGGGGGTTTATTCTTTTGTAAAAGTCATCTGTGTACAGGAAGCTTCAAACCATTCATTGCCGGCTGATTCACATGCAGCTTTCGTGGTGTGA
>DTTO01000039.1:0-14277 GCA_012964665.1 Fidelibacterota bacterium | reverse complement strand
CCAAGTTTGACAATTCCCAGGTGCCGATAAGGCTAGAATCATCATCTTTATTATCTTCGCAAGAAAAAAAAGCTAAAAGTGACGTCAAAATTATAATTTTTTTCATAATATCACCTTTTGTCATAATAATTACCACCGCAACATTAGTTAATCATTCTTTCTTTTATATTTTGTTTTATGACACTCTTTTGGGAACCACTGGTTGCTGGTGGTAGCCAATTCGCATTCCCTTTTTGAATCGTGTCCTGTCACTTCGTAGTTTTCATCAATGCAATAGGGATCAACCACTCTATCAATGGAAAATGATTGTTGATTATTACCCATCGCATAAACATAACAATTATCACCAAAACAAAATGTAATACCTACGTCATACCATAAAAATGTGGTTACACTTGGTTCTGGGCCGGTTATTGTCTCAGTGCCGGTACCATCTTTATTAATTTCTAAAGTAATAGTGACGCCCTTGCCTTTCATTCCCCGCCATTCAATATCGTCGATTTCACCTGAACAATCTGCTGCTTGGTAGATACCTTTTTCAGTAACAGTCCATGTCCCAACGAAAGGGCTCAAATCTTCGTCATCTTCTTTTTCGCAGGCCAGGAAACCTAATACAAGGAATAAAAATAATTTTTTCATAGCGTATCCAATTTATGATAATTAAACAATGTTCTTAAAATTACAAAAGATGATTTAAAATAACTTGATTTTTGAATCGTGGTTTGCACACAGAGTAGGGTAATTTTCATTCCGTGTCAACATCCTACATACGCAATTTTTGTATAATCGCCCACATCGATCACGGGAAATCCACCCTGGCAGACCGTCTTTTAGAAGAAACGAAAACATTATCTAAAAAGGACATGAAAGATCAAGTCCTAGATAGTATGGACTTAGAGAGGGAAAGAGGCATTACAATTAAAAGTCATCCGATACAAATGCACTACAGGCATAATGACAGTCAAAATTACGTTTTCAATTTAATTGATACCCCTGGGCACGTGGATTTTTCCTATGAAGTATCACGATCACTTGCGGCTTGTGAAGGGGCGCTGTTGCTCGTGGATGCTGCCCAAGGTGTGGAAGCTCAAACAGTTAGCAATACTTTTCTCGCGACTGAAAACAATTTGACCATTATACCGGTGATCAATAAAGTGGATTTGACATTCGCCCGGATAGAAGAAGTGAAAGGGCAAATGATTGAATTACTCGGATGTGATGAAGAGGAGATCATATTGGTTAGCGCCAAAACTGGAATAGGTATCCAAGAAGTATTTGATGCCATTATTAATCGTATTCCGCCGCCAAAAAATTTATCAGACGGTCCTCTGCGGGCTATGGTATTCGATTCTATGTATGATAATTATAAGGGGGCTATCCCTTATGTCCGTGTATTTGAAGGTGTACTCAAGCCGCGGACAACAGCTCGCTTTTTTGCCCATAACCGACACTACGATATAACCGAAGTGGGTCATTTTGTATTGAAAAGAGTACCAACGAAAGAACTTCGGGCCGGGGATGTAGGCTACCTTTTAGCCAGCATACGAGATGTGTCTCATATTTTACCAGGCGATACAATTACCACCAAGGAGCAGCCTGCAGCAGATGCATTACCTGGTTTCAAAGAAGTTAAACCAATGGTTTTTTCTGGGCTTTATCCTTCTGATACTGATGATTATGATCAATTACGCATGGCCCTAGAAAAATTGAAGTTGAACGATGCTTCGCTGCAATATGAACCAGAGACGAGTCAAGCTTTGGGATTTGGTTTCCGCTGTGGATTTTTAGGTCTTCTCCATATGGAAATTATCCAGGAAAGATTGGAGCGTGAATTTGATTTGGCTTTGGTCACGACACCACCTAACGTGCGTTATAAAGTCCAGCTTAAAAATGGAAATATCATTGAAGTGGATACGCCAGCGAAAATGCCAGCAACCGGTTCGATTCAGACAATTTTAGAACCTCACGTTTCAGCGGAAATTATTACGCCCAAAGAATTTATTGGAAGCATCATGACTCTTTGCCAAAATAAACGCGGGATTTATAAAAATACAAATTATTTAACTGCTGAAAAGGCCCAGTTGTATTATGATCTGCCTTTGGCGGAGATTATTTTTGACTTTTATGATAAATTGAAATCCACCTCCAAAGGTTATGCTTCTCTGGATTACCAATTAATCGATTTTGTAGCCGGGGATTTAAAAAAATTGGATATCCTGATCAATAATGAAATCGTGGATGCTTTATCTATTATTACTCACTCAGATGATGCTTATCATCTTGGTGTCACACTTTGTTCCAAATTGAAAGAACTTATTCCGCGGCAAATGTTTGATGTGCCTATTCAGGCCTCTCTAGGGAGTAAGATCATTTCTCGATGCACGGTAAAAGCGATTAAGAAAAATGTCACCGCAAAGTGTTATGGCGGAGATATCACAAGGAAGCGAAAACTTTGGGAAAAGCAAAAAGAGGGAAAAAAACGTATGAAATCTATTGGAAAGGTGGAAATTCCTCAGGAAGCACTACTCGCCGTGTTACAAATTGATTCGGATTAGATAAATAAATATATTTTTTAGTGCCCCAGTATTTTAAACGTCGAGTATCTTAACAACAGTTTTATTAATTATGAATGCACAGAATTACTGGAAGGAAACTCACACACCACTCTACAGTTTTATATTTACTCTGCCTTTGTTCCTCATTTATGAGATTGGTGTTTTTGCCATATCTACTAGTGATCTACCACTGCTAAGAAATGGAGCCGATGCTTTAATGCGGCAGATATTATATAATTTTGGCTTTTTTGGAGTTTACGGTTTCAGTGGCACTTTCTTGATAGGTTTTATGGTGGCTTTCTTGCGACAGAAGAAAAAATTAATGTCTACTGCAATACAAGGGGAGTATTTAATTACGATGTTGTTTGAAAGCATCGGTTGGGCCATTATTTTGACAATGACAATGATTTGGTTTCCAATCTTGTTAATGAACGGCAAAGACGGGAGATTGCTTCAGCAAATCGTATTAGGTATTGGCGCCGGTATTTATGAAGAATTTGTTTTTCGGGTCATTCTGATTTCTGGACTGGCTACGATACTTGGGTTTATTTTTCAATGGGGAGAGGTGGGGAAAAAAGTGGGTGCTATTTTACTGGCAGCGGTGGTGTTCTCCGGATTCCATTTTATGGGCGCTTATGGCGATTCCCCGACTATTAATTTATTTTTTATTCGTATAGTTGCTGGGATTGTTTTGGGTGGCATCTATGTACTGCGAGGTTTCGGTGTGGCAGCCTATACACATACCATTTATGATTTATTTGTATTGGTGAAATACACCACTTCGATATGATTAATAGTATAGAGAATATGTAATTTCATTTTCCGTTTTCGGGGGAATTTATTCAAAATGAAAAAAGTTTTATTCATTCTATTTCAACTGGGCGCACTTGTTGGACAAGCATCATCATTTGATCTATTTGACGTTATTGTTTATTCCGAATATTATTTTGATGGTATTATGGCTGAAGTAGATGGTGAAGTGAAAGTGGAAAGTTTACCACTTAATTTCGAAATGGGTGTTCCAGCGAATACTGATAGCGTTTTTTTTGTTAGCGGTAGTGCTGATTCAGAAGCAGAAGTGAAACACCTCTCTGTACTCAATACCAATAACCGTTCTTTTATCCAGGTTAATGTTTTGGAACCAAAATTTCGAATTTTCATTTTTTATCCTATTGAAAAAAACGGCGCAAATCGATCGGGCGAGTTTAATCTCGAAATCAATCATGATATTGAAGATGCACATATTATTCTACAGGAACCATTGGTAGCTGAAAATTTTACTTTTTCCGAAAAAGATGCTGAAACTTTTCAAGATCAGCATGGATTGAATTTTAAAAGAATTCATTTGAACAACTTTCGTGCAAATACAAATAAATCCGTGTCATTTAATTATGAAAATCCAAGCAATGATATTTCAATAAATACACTGCAAGGAATGTTGTCTGATAATGCACCACCATCGGCACTCCAGCCCAGTCAGTCAAAGACTCCCCCGGTTCGCCACAGATTACCTTTGTGGCAGCCCTTAGTGGTACTTGGGATTGTAGCAATTGTAGTGGGATGGATGTTTCACACCCAGCGAAAGTTAGAACATAAAGGCGAAATGTTAACTGTACACGAGAGTGGTAAAGGAAAATTTTGTACTCAGTGCGGTACACCGATTGAAGCCCATCAGAAGTTTTGTGCAAATTGTGGAGTACAACTATAAATGTGGCCCGTTATCTTTGATTTTGGCGAAATCAGCATTTTTGGTTTTGAATTTCATCCAGTGATCAATTCCTATGGGTTTATGCTTATGTTGGCATTCTATTTCTGTTATTTTTTTCTCAATAAAGATTTGAAACGCCTAGGCTATGATGCCAAACTGTCAGCTGATATTGTTTTCGCTGCGGCTATAGGTGGGATACTTGGTTCTAAGATTTATTATTTAATTGAAAACTTTGATCGGGTTAAATCCGATCCCGTAGGGATGATTTTCAGCGGTGCTGGATTAGTGTTCCTAGGTGGACTGATGGGGGGAACCTTAGCTGTAACATATGTAATTAAAAAAAATCACTTAAAATGGTTCAGGCTTGCTGATATTGTAGCACCGCTGTTGATTTTGGGGTACGCTATAGGCCGAATCGGATGTTTATTAGTTGGCGATGATTATGGTCAGCCTACACATTTGCCATGGGGAATATCATTCCCGGAAGGATTGCCACCATCCACATATAGTATTTTTCAATCCTATTATCCTTGGGTGAGCTTAGAAGGTTTTGAACCAGGGTTATTAACGGTTCATCCCACACAGATTTATGAAACTTTAATAGGTTTTGGAATTTTTGGCTATCTTTATCATAAGAGGACATCAATTACTGTAGTGGGGAGTCTCTTTTTTACTTATTTAATTCTGGCAGGATCCGAACGATTCCTGATTGAATTATTAAGATTGAATTCAAAATACTTGTTCGGCTTGACCGGTTCCCAAATTATCTCCTTAGCAATGATTGGTATTGGTACGTGGTTTTTGACCCATCCCATCAATACGGAGCAGGAAGTACCATCTGAATAATAGGCCAATTTCCCTTTTTCTTTTTCTATGTATTATTGGGTCTAGTCTGTCTCAAACAGCACGTGAAGTCGGCAGAATTGACCTCAGGCAAAATATAATTGGACCTGAATTTCAACCCGATCGATTCGTCAAAATCCCAAATGGATTAATCCTGTTAGATTTAAATCGGCGAAGGGTAGGACAATGGGTCAACGATACATTACTTGTTAATGGTGGTTTTGGTACCGGTAACACAGGATTGTTTGATCCAATCGATATAGTTTCCAGTCAATTGGATTTGCTTATTCTAGATCGTTCGAATAGCCGAATTAGCCGATATGATACTCAATTAAATCTTATTTATTCCATTTCACTTTTAATCAACCATGAGGCATTGTTTCCCACGCTAATGAGCTTGGATAGCCGCGGTCGGAATTATATTTATTCTCCAGATACTCATGAAATATATAGAACAGAATCTAATTCAGATAGATTAAGACGTTTTATTGATCTGAATACATATCCATTCGCAGAAAATTGTGTGGCATCTATGCGTTTTGGCCAAAATGATGGTATTGCCATTTTATTTGATTGTACGAATGAACTTCACCTGCTCTCACGTACAGGTCAATTAGAGAGACGGTTTAAGGTTGATATTAAGAAACCAAATATTATTTTACCTTTCATTCAAACTTGGTTAATCCTTAATAGAAATGGAGATATTCAGTTTTTGGAAGAAAATCCTTTTGTGCTTCCAATGAAAGGATCTGTAATAAAGGATGCATTGATTGATGAAGATTTTCTTCATGTTCTTACAGAAGACGAACTGATTATTTTTGATATAAATGTCTATCAATAAGTCGCTTTTCTTTGTTGCTTTACCAGCAATCTTCTTTTCACAAGATTCAACTCAGATCGAATTATCCCAAAAAATTGGCCCCATTATAGATTTTTTACCTGTTTTGGATAGTTTAATTATCAATCAAAAGGATACGACTGACTTTTTATTAAAAGCAGAGATCGATCCACAAAAAACCATGAGGTCATATCCGATTAATGCATCGGGAACATTCTTTCGTGGGATTGAAATGAATACCCAAGGTGCCGGTGGGTTGAATGGTGGCTTGCGCTTTCAGGTTGCTGGTAAACTCAGTGAAAATATTCAGGTCTCTGGAACAGTTACTGATGAATCTATCCCTATCCAACCGGAAGGTACGACAGCAGCTTTGGATGAACTGGATAAAGTTTATTTGAATGTTGCTTATCCCGCAGGCGAATTAACTGCTGGGGACTTAACGATAATTAATAAATCTGGTAAGTATAATAATAATAATAGAAATATTGTAGGTATAAAAAATAACATTAATTCTAATAACACCAATTTTAGGGCTGTGATTGGTCAACCAAAGGGAAAATATCACAGGTTGGAAATGAAAGGAAAGGATGGACATCAGGGACCGTATTTTTTAACATCAAAAGAAGGTATGAGGAATGTCATTATTTCCGCTGGTTCTGAAACCGTTTGGCTTAATGGTCAAAAACTTTCTCGCGGGGAAGACCGAGACTACACGATTAATTACGCGTCAGGTGAGATTACATTTACACCGAAATATCTAATATTTTTTGATTCTGATATTGATATCGAATACCAGTATTCCGAAAACAATTATAAATCAAATTATCTAGAGACAGGATTGGATGGAAATGTAGGGGATCGTTTTCAATATAACATTGTATATATCGATGACCGAGATAATAAAGCAGGATCATTTTTAACAAACCAACAAAAATTGGATTTTCAATCAAATGATGTTCTTTATGAATCGGGTGTTATTCCAGACTCATTAGGTGATTATGAAAAGATCAATGGAATTTTCATTTTCAGAAATTATAAAAATCCATCCGCTGAACGATTTAACATCACATTCAATTTGGACCCGGAAGGGTTTTATATCCGAAAAATATCTGAACAAAACCGCATTTATTATAAATATGTTGATGGTATCTCAAACGGTGTCAGTGAACGATATTCACCGGGATCAACAATCAAAGCGGCAGCAAGCCATCAGTTTTTTCAGGTTAATTCAACTATTAAAATCAAAGAAGATGCCACCCTAACAACTGAGGGCGCTTTTTCAATTCGAGATCAAAATTTATTTTCCTCTCAAAAAAGTAGTGAACTAAATGGAAATGCATTCCGTTTTGCACTTAGCCATAAACCGGTAACACTCGGTAAAATTGAAGCAGGATACCAGGTTGAACACTGGCAGAATTCAAACCAGTTTCAATCCATGAGCAGGGACCGCCATGTAAATTTCAACGAGGTTTGGGATTTGCAGGGGGCATCAATAGGCAGTGAAGCCCTTTCATCGATATCATCTCAAATTGTTGTAGGTGATGGCTTAATAAGTCAATTGGACTTTTCTCAATATTCTAGCGGCCTACAGGAAAAAAACAGAATCAACCTAGATTTCAGTTATCGTGGGCATAATTTAAAAAGAATAGATGTGGTGTTAAACCAGGTTCGATCCGATTCTGTATTCCAAGAGGCAGATATCAACATAAAATTACTTGATGGACGTATACAGCCATATATGAAGTACAGTCATGAATACCGGGAAAATAGTTATCGCTTCGATGATTCGGTTTTGGGCCTAGTTTATAAAGAAAAAACTAGAGAATTTTCAATTGGACTGGGTAATCGGGAAGACCAGCAGATGATGGCAATTAATTCACAAGGGATGAAAAGAGTTATGAGCGGTAAGTTCACTCAAATTGATTTTAAAAACCAAAATTTATCCGGTTGGCGACAAGAATGGATGTTTCGTCAACGTATTCAAAAAAATGAAGATGGACAGATTCAAAATGATTTCAACGCTATTCGTGCTGCCGTGAATTACCGGCAGAACGAAAGTCCATTTCAGTTTGATTTTGTATTGAATTCACAAACATCCATGAGCGAAACACGGGCCGTTGTTTATGATTCTATTGGAGTTGGACTTGGTCATTATCGATATGATGCCTTGGTCAATGAATATGTGAGTGATGATAATGGGGCTTACATCGCTCACACAGTTTTGACCGGGGATCGTCGATCTGGTTCACAGCTTGATGGGTTAACGCGATTCTCTGCGGACTTTTCTAAATGGAAATTTGATCGTTTTAAACATTGGAAATACCACCTGTTAAACCGAACTGATTATCATGGGCCTAAATTTTCGTTAGGAGAATCTGTGATTGGAAAAAAAGTGCAGTGGGCTCGCTACAATAATCGACATGAGTTAATTTATAAGAAAAAAGGATTCAAAAATCGCCATCGTTTTTGGTGGCAGAATAGAATCAATTATAATGGATTAGACCCTCGCGGGTGGGAAAGAAAAGATCAAACTGAGTATGCTTTAGAATCTCTCTTACCTCTGAAAAATAATCTTCAATTGATGATTGAAGGTGATCTTCATCGTTCCAAAGTCTCATCTGAATTCAACCGGATTACAAATCGAACACTGAATGGATTTAATTCTGGTTTAGGTATCAAAGGTCAAAACGCCAAAAATCTTCAATGGGACTCCCGTTTTATTTACTACCGTGATCGTACTAAAATCAATCAGAATACACAAGAATTCGTTGATGCCTACGGCCTCAAAATAAACTGGATTCATTTTATTGGGAAAGATGGCCGCTTGGAAGGCAATATGGAATATTATATCGCTAATGGATTCCCAGAAATGCCACCAGAAGCATTGAATGGGATTGCGGATAAACGTACTTTACGTGCGAATATTATGGTTTCTATCTTTTTGGGCCGTACACTTTCGGTAAATGCCACACTATTGTATCTGGATGACATACGTTATAATAATTTTATCAAATTAAGGGGTGAAGTACGTGCCCATTTTTAAAATCATTTATTATATATCATTATTTAGTTTAGGGTTTGCCCAGCAGATCGATTCGATATTATATGCTGATCTCGAAAAAAAAGGAGCATGGAAAAACTATTATATTCTTAATGATAAAGCGGATTATGATTTCGTAACAGCATCGGCAAAAATTGATTCAATACATGTTAAAGGGGATAAGTCTGTACAACAAAAGGTACTAAGGAGCTTATTTCGCCCTTTATTGGGACTTTCTAATCAAAACCTGGTTATTACCCAATTTCAAAATATTAAAGGCACCTATAGCTTTTTAAATAATCAATCTTTTGTATCATTTGCACAGTATGGCAAAAAACAGGTCGCTGCTGTGATTAATTTTCATCCTCAATTTAAAAGCCAGATTGGTGGTATTTTGGGCGCCAGTAAAGGAACAGATGGAGAATGGTTGACCACAGGTGAGGTTGATTTACACTTGGAGAATCCGCGTGGAAAAGGGACCATCTCTGATTTGGAATGGCGTCAACCGAATGACCAATCTCGCTTTTTAAATATTGCTCATGAAATACCTTTTCCCTTTGGATTGCCCTTTGGCGCAAGGGCCGAATTCCTGCAGGATTTTAGGGAAGATGCTTATATTCTTGAAAGTTCCTCAGGAATGGCCACGAGCATGGGTCCTTTTGGCCGTTGGATGATTGGTGGGAAAAAAGAATCTATCCATGAATTGGTTGATCAAATTGATTATAATTCGGAATCCCTAATTTTAGGTGTGTTGGGCGACCAAAGGAACAATCGCTGGCTTCCCTACCAGGGAAGTTATTGGGGATTTGAAATTAACCTAGGTCGGTGGGAAGACCACCAAGGTCAATCAAAAGTGTTGGAAGCTGAAGGGAATTTTGGTTACTACAATTCGCTAAAAAGTTCGGTGCTATATTTTTCATTTTGGGCCCAAGGTAAGCGAGTCGATAAAAGGGAATTACCATTAGCTAAAAAAGTAAGATTTGGCGGTGCTGGAACCCTGCGAGGTTACTACGAGAACCAATTCAACGCTGATTGGGTAATGATTCAAACAACGGAATGGATATTCGGGGACCTGAGTCGCTCGCAAATATTTCTATATACTGATATTCCATTTGCAGATGGCTTAAGCATTAAACCCGGCTATGGGCTTGGAGTTCGGCATTATAATGGAAACTTATCGTTGGATATTGCAGCCGGATTCTCCAGCGAATCAACGGGTCCAAAAATTCATCTAAAATTCAGTTCTAATTTATAATGCGAAAAAAAATACTAAACATATTCAAAAAACATCCGCGTAAACTATTTAGCCAAAAGGAAATTATCCGCCGCATGAATTTTACACAGCAAGATATGGTGGCTATGAAAAACACCCTTAAGGAAATGGTGAATGCGGGGGAGATCAATTATGTAAAAGGTAAGCGCTATGCACTGTCCCGTCAGTCCAATACATTTGATGGAGTATTAACTGTCACCCAAAAAGGATTTGGTTTTGTCATTACTGAAAATGATTCAGAAGACATTTTTATTGGCAGGAGATCCATGGCTGATGCCATACACGGGGATAGAGTTCGGGTTAGTTTAAAGGGGCGTCAAAGACCTCAGGGTCCCAGAGGTAGAGTGGATCAAGTGATTGAACGGGGTTCCGAATATTTTATCGGTGTAACCTATCGGCATACTGGCAAAATGTTTATGGCTATTTCGCCTGTAAATCCAAGCCGTGGAATCAGGCTCATCAAATACAAACAAGATCTTGGTGAAGGGCAAATAGTTAAAGCCAGAGTCAAAGATTGGGGTCGCACCTTCGATCCGATTATAGCTGAATTAGAAGCGGTTGTGGGCAGGGCAGATGACCCAGCGAACGATGTAAAAATGATTATGCATAAGTTTGATTATCATCAGGAATTTTCCAAAAAAGTCATGAACGAAGTGGCAGGATTCAACCAGGAATGGATTAATAAAGAAATACCGAACCGGCGGGATTTGCGAGATTGGGTTTGTTTCACCATTGATCCCTTGGATGCAAAAGATTTTGACGATGCTATTTCAATTCAATCTAATCAAAATGGTCATATATTGGGAGTTCATATTGCTGATGTAAGTTATTTTGTAGCATCCAATTCTTCTGTCGATCGGGAAGCCATGAACCGGAGCACATCAGTTTACTTTACCGAAGGTGTGGTTCACATGCTTCCTGAGGAACTTTCCGCGGACCTGTGCTCCCTAAGGCCCAATGTGGATCGATTGGCTGTATCCGCAATAATACAATTAGATAAGGATTATAACGTAGTTGGTTCAGAGATTTTACCAACAGTGATCAAAAGTAAAGCGCGATTCACATATCAGGATGTGCAAGATATTATTTCTCGAAAGTCCGATAACAAATTCAAAAAAGAATTGAATCAATTGAAGCGGCTCGCCGCTTTGTTGTTCAAGCGTCGATCAGAGGGGGGGAGTATTGATTTTGATATTCCAGAGCCGATCTTTGAAATGGGTGATAAGGGAATTCCACATGAAATAAGACCCAGTGAAAGAATGGAATCCCACCGTATTGTTGAGGAATGCATGCTTTTAGCCAATCGAGTAGTAGCAGCGGAAATTCCAAAGAAAGTACCAAAGAAATTTCCATTTGTATATCGTGTCCATGCCAAACCGGATAAACTGAATGTGGACCGTTTCGGTAGTCTATTGAAATTGTTACGTTTAGGTGTACAGGTCCCTGAAGGTGATTTATCTCCCAATGATTTTAAAAATGTCCTCAAGTATGTTGAAGATTCACCCTATCGCCATTTGATTGAGAATGTTACTTTACGAACCATGTCGAAAGCGGTGTATTCCATGAAAAATCAGGGACATTTTGGTTTAGCGTTCCAACATTACACCCATTTCACGTCACCCATCCGGCGCTATCCCGACCTCATGGTACATCGGGTAATCAAAATGGTATGTGATCAATCCTTCGAGCCAAAAGAAGAATGGCGGGATATTATGGAAAAAGTGGTGAAACTTTCCAATGCAGGGGAAATTCAAGCACTAACCGCTGAACGGGAATATATCAAAATGAAACAGCTACGTTGGCTGGGAGAAAGAATTGAAGAATCATTTGATGGTATCATCTCAGGTGTGGTGAACTTTGGCTTATTCGTAGAGTTAAAATCTTCATTGGCAGAGGGTCTTGTTCATTTGGATACACTTGAGGATGATGTATATACTTATGACGAAGATCTTTATTGCCTCAGAGGGAAAAAATATAATCGGGAATATCGTCTAGGTGATAGTGTACGGGTAAAGGTTCTTTCTGTTCTTTTTGAAAAGCAACGAGCTAATTTTGTACTGAACAATGAATAAATACATGATGATTACACGACTTGGGATTTTTATCATAACAATTATTTTTTGGGAAGGATGCGACCTTGTCAAACCTCGTGCACAAGGTGCGGATAATGAATTAGTTGTGGTGGCGTCTTTTGAAAATAGAAATGCAATACAGAAAGTCCTCACGACAATTTTCAATGATACTCTATACACACCGCAACCTGAACCCTACTACCGAACGGTCTGGACAGACCCTGAAAATTTCAACGATGTGAAAAACCACGTGAATGTCATTGTTGCCGCCTTTGGAGACGATAAACGAAATATGGGTGTGAAATTGGTGAAAAACCTCCTATCATCAGCCCAATATAAATCCACCATGGACGGCGAGAACCAGCTTATCTTTGCAAAGGATGTCTTTGCGAGAAACCAGAACTATCTCATTATGAATGGTTTAACAATAGATAAACTATTGGAACGTGCAGAAGACCAAGGTCCTTGGCTCAAAAAAAAATATGATGATCTTTTTTTTAAACGGCAGAGTGTTCATTTATTTGGAAAATCTTCCCGTCAGAAAAAACTTGAAAAGGAACTGGAGGAAAAATATGCCTGGACTATGAAGATTCCTTGGGGTTTTACTGTGATCGCTAATAGTGCTGAGCAACAATTCTTTTGGATGGGACGTGATATTCCTTACCGATGGTTGGCGGTCCAATGGGAAGATGGTTTATCATACACCGATAGTGCTTCTGTAGATGATCATGTAAAAAGACTCATTCCTGAATATTTTGAAATCGTCCGGTATGTGGATTATTTATTTAAAATTGAACCGGTAGAATTCAACAATTGGGGCGCATGGAAAATTACAGGACTTTGGGAAAGCATTGAGGAGGCACAGGGAGGTCCCTTTATTTCTTACCTGTTTTATGATGAAGCTACCGACCGAACTTTCTTTATTCATTTAATGATCTTTCATCCGGGAAAGGATAAATATTTACTTCTACGGCAAGTAGATATTGTGGCCCATTCCTTTCGTTTAACATATTAAATAATTAACAAATATTTATTATGGAATCTATATTAATCACCGGTTCATATGGTCAACTTGGAATAGCTTGTATAAAATACTTAAAGTCAAACTTTAAGTTATTTATCAGTGGTAGGATCGTCCCCAATAATGGTATGCAACTTGATATTACTAATGAGAAAACTGTTGACCAGGTTTTAGCCGAGACCAAGCCTGATATAATCTTGAATCTTGCTGCAATGACCGATGTGGATGAATGTGAAAATGATCCATCCATGGCGCGAGCAATTAATGTTGATGGGGTAAAAAATCTATGCAATGGGTTTAAAGGTCATTTCATACAAATATCCACCGATTATGTGTTTGATGGCAGAGCAGGTCCATACAGCGAATCAGATAAAACCAACCCTATTTCTGTATATGGAAGAACGAAACTGGACGCCGATGATTGGTTAAGAGCAAATCACCTTGGGACAACCATTCTTAGAACCAATGTGCTCTATAGTTATACAAAACTGACCCAGGCCAGTTTTGTGAAATGGGTGGTAGATGCCTTATCTGAAAGGAAGCACATTCATGTTGTTGATGACCAATGGAATAATCCAACATGGACTGAATCTTTAGCTCCGCTGATTGAAAATCTGATTAAAGTAAAGGCTTTTGATTTATTTCATTATGGTGATGCAGACCGCATGAATCGATATGACTTTGCCTTGATTATCGCAAAGGTATTTGATCTGGATACAACCTTGGTATCACCCATTTCGACTGCTGATTTAAATCAAATCGCACCGCGTCCATTAAGAAGTGGGTTAAAAACAGAAAAAATTGAATCAGCACTGGGAATCGTCCCCAATTCAGTTGAAACTTGTTTGGAGAAAATTCGTAAGCAATTGTTTAAATGAAAACGTTGATTATATCACCTACTTACAATGAGCATAAAAATGTTGCTAT
>DTTO01000038.1:62066-92874 GCA_012964665.1 Fidelibacterota bacterium | reverse complement strand
TTACGGTTACAGCTAGTGTAGATGATATCTCTGAAAGTATGAATGTTCGTGTGTTAAAAAATCCAGTTAGGCGCCTAACACTCACAGCTGATAAAGATGAGATCCGTACAGGAGATGTGCTCCATTTCAACGCCAGCGCTTTAAACCGTTCAGGAAGAAATGTAGATGATATGCCGGTAGTATTCTCTTATACGGGTAAAGCAGAATACGGTATTGGTCTTCCTGCTTCAGGACAAATAACGGATCAGGGCAAATTTGTAGCTGAAACTTCAGGTAAGTACACAATTACAGCCCAGGCAAATGGCTATTCAGTGAAAAAACATATTAAAGTAATTCCAAGAAATGTAAGAAAAAGAGTTGAAGTTGTTGGACATGGGAGAGTATCAAATTATAATACTTCTGATTTGTGGGTATGGCCAGGCATCGGAAAACACGAAGGCAAAGATTTTGCTGTGACAGGGACACATAGTGCTGATGGAGAAGCCTATTTCTGGGACGTAACAGACCCTGCTAACATGGTTATCATTGACACTATTAAAGTAGATGCAAGAACAGTAAATGATGTGAAAATATCAGAAAATGGTCGAGTGGGTGTAATTACCCGTGAAGGTGCATCTAATCGAAAAAATGGTTTTGTACTTCTTGATGTATCTGATCCCTTTAATGTAACTATCATCAAAAAATACAATGATAATTTGACGGGCGGTGTACATAATGTGTTCATATATAATGATCACGTTTATGCGCTCAGTGCCGGGACACGATATGATGTTATCAACATTAGTGACCCCCAAAACCCATTTCGTGTTGGATCTTACGAATTAAGTACCCCGGGGCATAGTATTCATGATGTATGGGTTATTGATGGTCTTGCTTATTCTTCAAATTGGAGTGATGGTATTCATGTAGTTGATGTTGGTGGAGTCAAGCAAGATGAAACAAACAGGTCAAGAAACCAATATAATCCATTTCTTGCAAAAGCAGGACAAGGAGGCCCAGGAAATCCAGTTAAATTAGGATCTATGGCTGATCGTAATGGGCATAACCACGCCGCATTTCCTTTTGTTAGCCAGTCCACTGATAATTTTTATATCATTACAGGTGATGAATGGGCAAAAAGCATTCCTGGAGAAGAAGGGAGCGTCTACCAAGGAGGATTCCACTTTGTTGATTTTACGGATACTGAAAATCCAACTGAAACAGCAGTGTACCAGGTACCTGAAGTTGGTTCACATAACCATTGGGTTCATGGTGATACCCTATTTGCTGGTTATTATTATGGTGGCATAAGAATTGTAGATATATCAGGAGAGTTGATGGGCGACTTATATGCACAAGGGAGGGAAATTGCATTTTTCATGCCCTTAGATCCGGAGGGGTTTGTAGCGAACAAAGCCAATGTGTGGGGTACAATACCCTACAAAGGCTTAATTTATTTTTCTGATTTGAATAGTGGTCTTTGGGCCGTCAAATTGGTTGATGATAATCCTATGGGGACAAATTAGAGGAAAAATAATGAAACGATTATTTCTATTAATATTGATAATCATAATTGGTGTTAGTGGATTAAGTGCAAAGGATTATTATATTTATTGCACGGCAGAATCTGAAGATGAGGTGGCACTAATACGTTTTGATGGTAAAACAGCACATGTAGAGAAACGAATTCCAGTCGGTGTATGGCCAGTGGAAATCGAAGGGCCTCATGGTATTACTGTTTCACCTGATGGTGATTATTGGTACTTATCAATGGCCCATGGAATACCATTTGGTTACCTTTATAAATATAAAACAGGTACAGATGAAATGGTAGACCGTGTTGAACTGGGCCTTTTCCCCGCAACGATGCAGATTTCGAATGCAACAGGTCTCCTTTACATTGTCAATTTTAATTTACATGGCGGGCATGATGAAATTAGTACTGTTTCAATTGTTGATCCGGATGAGATGATTGAGATCGATCGTGTAGAAACCGGTGTTATGCCACATGGTTCGCGCCTTTTGAATAATGGTTTAAAACATTATTCCGTAGCAATGATGTCAGGGAAACTATATGAAATTGATGCGATGACTATGGAACTTAAACGTACCCTTTCGACTGCACCTAAACTTATGAAAATGGATGATCACAGTGGTCACAATATGAAACAAGGTAAAATGGACAAAATGGACCATAAAATGCCACCTGAAAAGCCAACTTGGGTTTATCCTCATCCCAATGATAAACTTTTATATGTTGTAAATAATGGTACCGATAATGTAGTCGAAATTGATATCGAAAAATGGTCGATTGTACGAACATTTAAAACAGATAAAGGACCTTATAACTGTGAAGTTAGTAGAGATGGAAAATATTTGGTTGTCACTTATAAAGGCGCAGCGAAAACGGGTGTTTGGGATTTAAAAACAGGCAAGGAAGTAGCCAAGTTAAATAATTCGCGTAAGGTAACTCATGGTGTCGTTATTTCACCAGATAGTCGTTATGCTTTTGTATCGGTAGAAGGAATCGGAAAAGAGCCCGGAGCTGTGGAAGTTATTGACCTACATAATTTTAAAAAAGTGGCCGTTGCTGAAATTGGCAAACAAGCTGGGGGTCTCTCCTTTTGGAAGATGGAAAATTAAGGACTGCGATAAGTTGCGATTAATTTTTTCCCTTGAATAGTTTCTGTGGTTTTAGATCCATCTGGCCATTGGATATAGATTTTTTTAGCTTCTCTTTTTAGACCCATCACCTGGATTGAGGAATTCTGTGACCAATATCCTGATCCGGATTGAATTTCCCGCATTGGTCCCATAGTGCCATCGTTATATTGAATTCGAATTTTTGAGCCAAAAGACCAAGGGTTATTTTTAGGCCCGCGTAACGTAACACGCAATCCCGGTTTTGAATTTATGTTTTGATATAGTTTGGTCTTGGCACCATTCTGGGTGACCAATAGATCAATCCGAGCGTCCATATTATAATCGGCGAACGCGGCCCCCCGTTGCTCACCGTAAATTAAAATACCGCTGGAATGACCGGGTAGAGATTCAAAATTTCCTTTACCATCACCAAGAATAACCAAACCTCTCCCAGAATCATTTCGATCTGTCTCCTTTTGTACAGCAAAGAAATTTTGGCTGAGAAAAATATCTTCATGTCCGTCACCATTGATGTCAGCTACACCAGCATGCATAGCAGTAGTGATCTGTGCTTCAAAAGGTAAAATGACCGGAGTAAATTCATTACCAGTATTAATGAAAACTGTACTTTCCAATGTATTTGCTTCTAGATATGGAGCTTTAGTTAAGGAATTCCCAAAAATGTCACCTAAGCTGGATTGGGCGTAATTATAAAAAGTTCGTTTTTCTTCCCGAACAAAAGGAATTGCGTTTGAAATACATGAAAATCCACGCTCGGGGACAAAATCCTGAAATTCATCATCATAATGAGCTTCCACAATGTCGAGAATATTATTGTCATCAAAATCATTGAAATAAATCTTGAGCGGGTGGTCTAAGGAAAAATGGTATTTTGTATTTGTACCCCAATTTGTTGCAACTATATCCATAAACCCATCTTCATTGAAATCCCCAGTTGCAACACCATTCCACCAGCCTTTATAGTTAATAAGTCCTACTTCGGATGTAATATCAATAAATTTTCCATTATTATTATTTAGGACTGTGATAGGTCCCCATTCCATGGCCAGTATGAGGTCTGGGTCGCCATCATTATCTATATCACTGAATACAGATCCGGAAACGAGCCCAATTTTTGCAAATACGTTTGTATTCTTCCCATCCGGATGAAACAAGCCATTTTGATTAATATATAAAATAGAAGTAGCTGGTTTGGGGTATTGATTCGGAATAACGCGCCCACCCACAAATACATCAAGGTCGCCATCCCCATCAACGTCAGCCTGGGATATGGGCCCGGACATATGGTTCAGGCTTTTGAATTGGTTTTGGTTCTTTTTAGAATAGGTAGAAATGAAACTGGGCCTGGGGGAATCTGATTCAAAATTGGTTTTTGAGACCATGATCCCCAGATGCCCTTCAGTGTCCACAGTACTGATAAGCCCAGTAATATCCTGATCTAGATTTTTAACGACTGAAGAAGGAATAAATGAATGACCATCTTGGTTTTCAAAATAATCAAGTGAACCACCACTACCTCCGGAAATAAAAATATCTTCATCCCCATCTTGATCTGCATCCATCCAAGCTACACCGGGACCTAATTGACTGAAACGGTTTGGCAATAAACTTTGGTGGGAAAAATCGTCAAAAGGATCTTCATGATGAATGTGATCAAGTAAATAGCTTACATCTTTATAAATGGGTTCGGGATGTTTATTGGCAAGACCAGAGCTAGTTGTATTCAATTGTCTGATCGTATAAAGATGGTTTGATATAAGAGAATCCACTTTTGTAATTGTGCCATCTCTCCATCTGATTTCTATTGACAAAGGGCCTGTATCTGCGGCAAACACTTGTAGTGGATCACTGCCAGAAAGGTAACGTCCACCAGCGATAATTTCCCGGGACTGAATAATGGGCCCACCCTTAAGTATTATTTTTGCACCAATTGCTTGCGAATTTGACTTTTGACCAATTAAACGTATGGCTAATCGAGGTGCATCTGAATTATTTCGGAATAATCCAACATTTTGATTAAGCCTGTTAATCACAATATCCATATCACCATCGTTATCTAGATCGGCTGCGGCCATTCCATGAGAGATGTCTCGCTCTGATCCAAGACCCCAACCATCTGAAACAGTTTCAAATTTGAGATCACCTTTGTTTCGAAAAACAATATTTTTTAATTCTAAAGTTGGGTAATCGAAAAGCATCCGTTTGTATTGATCAAATGAATTCACATTTGGGAGTGCTTCTTTTCGTTTCTGGTTTGAATCAGAATCCTGCACATCATACATATGACCTGTGGTGATTAGAATATCTTCATAACCATCTAGATCGACATCCATAAACATACTAGCCCAGGACCATTCCGAAGCTTGGGCATTGCTGTACTGGGAGATTTCGCTAAAAGTATGATCCCCACGGTTGAGAAAAAGCGTATTATGCATATATTGTGGACGATTATCAATTTCACCAATGGAAAGAGAGGTTGGCACCATGGTACCCATTTGGGTTTTTTGTAATATGTGAGATTGGCTCATCATATCAGTCACAAAAATATCAAAGTCACCATCATTATTTAAATCTGAGAAGTCAACGGCCATAGATGAATTGCTGGTATGGCGAATAGCCAGTTTTGGCAATGCACGAAACGTACCATCTCCATTGTTAATCCAGATACGGTCTGGGCTTTCAAAATCATTACATATATAAATATCGGGATGGGAATCATTATTCAAATCCCTAAACTGGGCCATGAGGCCCCAATCTCGGAGGTGTGTTTGTAAAGGCTGACCATTTTCATCGGTGAAATGACTTTTTGTCATATTTACTAGTTCAAATTTTCCATTTCCATTATTGAGGTAAAATTGATCTACCTCAGCCATTTCAAATCGGAGGAGGATATTGTTTCGTACTTCAGCTTCGTAATGTTGATTGAATGGTGGACGAACAACCCAACGGTTATTGGTAAGTTCAAATAGAGTGTTTTCAAAACTTAAGATCGGTGGCGGGAGAGAATCACGAATAGCCAGCCGTTTATAGTTAGTAATATATAAATCTAAATCTCCATCATTGTCGACATCGGCTAAAGCAGAGGAAGTACTGCCGGGATTATCTAAATTAGAGGGTAGTCTGGATTCATTGAACGTACCATCGCCTTTGTTGATAAATAAACTGTTTGGACCGCCTAGTGCAGTTACAATTAGATCTAGGTCACGATCGCCATCCACATCTGCAAATACAGCTCCAGTTGAATAACGCGTTGCACAAGAAACACCAGCGGATTCAGACACATCCTCAAATTGCCAATTACCTTTGTTTAGATAAAGGACATTATTTTCCCGTATTCGGGCTATGTAAATATCGATCAAACCGTCTCCATTTGCATCTCCTAAAGCAACCCCTGATCCATGCATTAAATGTTGGTTTTCAAGCACTTCCTTTTCACCAATTTGATTTGCCGCTGTGACCCCTGTATGGGTCGGGTTCATTGATGTAAAACCAGACCTACCACTTCCAATGGGCGGAGGAAGGTTATCCTTCCGTAAGATCTGTCCAGTTTCCCATCCAGCTTCATTTTTTGTGCACCCTGCTATAAGTAAGAATAAAATCGGAAATAAATATTTTATTTTCATATGAAATGAATAAATAAAATTAATTACCAAAAGTACTACTTAGTAATTGGTTTGAATTGTTTTAGTCATTGTCAAAACGATCTGGGTGCTTTCTTTGAAAGATTGATGCTGAATGGTTGTTGCTTTAATGAAATAATAAACCGTTAATATATATAAAATGTGAAACCACCATTCAGATACTTTGCCAAGAAAAAATATACCATCAATTATAACCAAGGCCATAAATAAAATTGTAACCATCATTGTTGGTGGATATAATTTTCTTTTAAGGCCAAGCATTTGTTGGTACAAATCCTTTTTTACTTCTTTGTGTGATTCAACATACTCCCGAATATTAACACCAGTTCCAACAAAAAAGAACATTACCAGAGTTTGGGTGGCAACAAAAATGATACTGATCAATAAATCTAGTGTAATATGATTTTGAGCCCATAGATTAAAATAATGATTCATCCCAATTAGAAATAAACCAATGCCTGAAATAACTACCATAACATAAGAAAGAATCATAAAGAACCACATTAGATTACCTAAACATTAAAATGAAAATAAATGCAGTCTCCATCCTGCACAATATAATCTCTGCCCTGGAGTTGAACCAGGCCTGCATCCATCGCGTTTTTTTCGGAACCCATATCAATCATGTCATCATATTTAGTCACTTCTGCTTTGATAAAACCTTTTTCAAAATCTGTATGGATTTCTCCGGCTGCCTCAACAGCTGTAGTCCCCCGTTTTATGGTCCAGGCCCGCAATTCTTTTTGGTTACCTGTAAAGTAGGTTTCAAGATCAAGCAAGCGAAAACTAGCACGGATTAATTTATTGAGCCCTGGTTCGAGAAGGCTGTAATCTTCTAGGAACATCACCATGTCATTATCATCTAGAGTAGAAATTTCCTGTTCTAATGTTCCACATAGTCGAATCGCTACGTTATTTTCTTTTTTTGCGAAATCAAAAAGAGATTGTATTTGGTCCCCTCTTTTTTTATGTGTGATTTCGTCTTCATCTACATTGGCCACATAAAGTACTGGTTTCTGCGTTAATAAGAAAAGATTTCTGATGAAAGATAATTCATCTTCTTTCTCCTCAAAGGTTCTAGCTTTATTGCCTGCATTACAATGAGATTGTAAACGCTTGGTTACATTATAATCTTTAAGATAACGTTTTTCTTTTTTGGATAATTTTGAAAGGCGATTTATACTTTTTTCAAGTGTTTGCATATCCGCTAGAAGTAATTCTGTTTCTATTAATTCTGCATCACGAATCGGGTCTATATTACCTTCTACATGGGTCACGATTTCGTTTTCAAAACAGCGCACCACTTGAATGACAGCATCTACATGACGAATTTGGCTTAAAAACTGGTTGCCAAGACCTTCTCCCTTATTGGCGCCTCGAACCAATCCGGCAATATCTGTGAATTCAACAGTCGCAGGCGTTGTCTTTTCTGAGTTAAATATTTTTTTTAACTTTTTTAATCTAGGATCAGGTAAAGATACAATACCCATATAAGGTTCTATTGTACAAAAAGGATAATTTTCAGCAGGTACAGAAGATGTTGTCAATGCATTAAATATGGTCGATTTTCCAACATTTGGTAAACCGACAATGCCACATCGAAGGGCCATAGTAAATTCCTAATTAATAAGAAATGAAATAAAAAACAATAATGTTAAAACGGATCTAAAGCGGGGTCTTTACCATAATCCCATGTTAGGTTATCAAATAAACCTACCTGTAAACCTTTGGCATAATAAATGGTTTTATCCTTGACTTCCAGTACTGCGTCACCCCATGCTATATAGGTAGGTTTAGTAATGAATTTTCGAATGTCAATCTGGTAAATGATTTTTTCATGGAATGGGCGAACCTGACCCTTAAATTTTAAATCTTTTACCCCTAAGGCACGTCCGCGGCCTTGGCCACCAGCCCAAGAAAGAAAAAATCCAATTAACTGCCAAAATCCATCGAGGCCTAGACATCCAGGCATGACAGGATCGTTTTTAAAATGACAGTCAAAGAACCATAAAGATTTATTAATATCTAGTTCAGCTTTGATTTCCCCTTTCCCATATTTACCACCCTCATCAGAAATATGAAGGATACGGTCCATCATAAGCATTGGTGGCCTTGGAAGTTTTCCTTTTACTCCCAAAAACAATTTACCTAAACCACTATTGATTAAATCTTCTTTAGTGAAACTATTTTTTCGTTCCATGAATCATTCTTTAAGAAGCTATAAATTTACCTTCAATAGAAGAATTTTTTAGATAATGTTTTCTATCTCATTTTATAGGTGAATACATCTGCCTAAATTCAAACTTCATTATTTGGAGAAAAAAATGGATGAATGGGTATTATTACTAGGTGGTTCTACTGGTCATGGTGCTGCAACTGCAAAACAATTGGCTAAAGATGGTTATGGTATTATCGCCTTTCATTTTGATCGTGGTGAAGCAAAAAAAATTGCTGTAGAAACGATTATCAAAGTTGATGAAATTACCAAAGGCCATTGTCATTATTTTAATACCAATGCTGCATCGGAAGAAATAATGGATAAATATATTCCCCAAATCAAAGAAATTACCAGTGGCCAACCATTGAAACTTTTATTGCATTCAATTGCATTTGGCACAACTACCAATTTTTTTGGGAGTAAACCTGTTACGCAAAAACAAATGGATATGACCGTTCACGTGATGGGTAATACCATTCTGTATTGGGCACAAAAATTATTTGCAGCTGATTTGTTGAGCAAAGGTTCACGAGTTATTGGCTTAACTAGTGAAGGCAACTATTTGGCTATGGATGGTTATGGTCCGGTGAGTGTTGCAAAGGTTGCTATGGAAGCAATCATTCGTCAGATTGGATGGGAACTTGGGAAATATGGTATCACCGCTAATGCAGTTCAAGCCGGTGTAACACCAACTAGAGCTTTAACAAAAATTACTGAAAACTGGAAAGACTGGATTGAAAGTACAAAAAAGCGTAATCCAATGGGTCGAACAACAACACCGGAAGATGTAGCGGGGACCATATCGTTACTATTGAAACCAGAAGCAGATTTTATTAACTGTTCCATCATCTATTGTGATGGCGGTGAGCACCGCTCAGGTTCTATTTAATTTAGATAATTTTTTGGATTGATTAAGAGCCGGATTCTTCGAGTTTGGCTCTTTGTTTTATAAGGGTAACCAAATCATAATGAGCCTTGGTTGGTTGCATTTGAAAGCATGTTTCTGCTTCTTTTAATGCATAATTCCACCATCCCTTTTTTGTATACATCAAGGACAAATTGTAATGTGCTTTGCTGAGAGTCTCAAAATCCTCTCTTTTTAGTTCTTTGTATGAATCCGGATAAAGTCGAGTTACCTCCCGAAATTCGAGGATTGCTTCTTCAACCAACCCTTTTTGGACATACCAATTCCCCAATTTCAAATGGCGTTTGGGATCTTCTTTACATCCGCTAATCAAAAATGCAAGCGATAAAATCAGGACTGTTTTGGTAATACAAAACTTCATTTCGTAACGATTAAATTGCGGCCCGTACCCTTAGAAATCCAAGGAAAACATTTATTGATTTGTGGGTATTTTTAATTGATGGTGAGGGTCGCGCACAAGAAAAACTATTGTAAGTAATCCCGCTATCATAAAAACACCCAAAATCTGGAATAGTACAACCAAACTGGTTATTTCACTTAAAATTCCCCCGAGAATAATAGCAACCAAGATGAAAGGGCTCAATATTGTATCAATTAAAGCCATGATCATTTTATTGTCCCCCTTCTTTCCAGCAAAATCAAAAACGAGGGACATTGCTGCAGGCATAAATGCACCTTGAGCGAGTCCCAGGCAAACAAAAATACCATAAATCCAAATCATTGATTGAGCAGTAAGAGCCACACCCATTGTAAATACATGGCAGGCAAAACAGAATGTCATAGCTGCTTTGTGTCCAATTCGATCTCCAATCTGTCCTGCAATGATACTACCAAACCCAAAAGCGATTAACCTTGTAGCGGTAAGTAGCCCAGCGTCACTTATGTCAAAATAAAACATGTCTCTTGAATAAACAGCATAAAGGCTAATGGCAGGAAACTGTGCGGTCAATAAAATACGACTGTAAACATAACGTCTGAAATTTTGGTTGGTTATTAAGATAGATTTTGTTTCGTGAATAAAATCCTTTATCGTCCGTTTTCTTTGATTTGTTTGTATATCTTTCACTTTAAAGCCTAGAAAAGAAGAAATACTTATGATAAGAGCAAAAAATAAAATAAGGAACCCCCAACCAAAATTAGCAGGGAAAGGGATTGAACTACTCAGTAGTTTTTTTACTACTATGCCACCGATGAATCCACCAATACTATTACCGATGAAAGAAATTCCTAAAAAAGTTCCTCGATTACTTCGTTTAGTGACGTGCCTTAAAAAATTGGACCATATGGGAATGATCAACCCAATACCAAGTGCGTAAAAAACGAAACATATATAATAAAATATCCAAGCCTTCGGACCGGTTGGCATAAAAAATGCAAATACGAATCCTGCTAAGAATATCGGAGGCAATATGGTTAAATGAATTTTGACAGTTGATATTTTCACGTTTTGAATATTTCGTGAGATGATAGCAGAAATCAATTGTGGCGCTGCAATTAAAATAGCAAATAATCCTGCTATCGAACCGGCCACACTGATGGGTGCTCCCAATAATGTAAGAAATAAAGGCAAAATTGTAGAGACATCATGGAAAGCGACACCGAATCCAAAAAAGAATTCGTGTATGATGTTAAAAGTTAAATTATGATGATGGTCACTGATAGTTAGTTTGGCCAAGGCTGTCTTCCCGGGTAAGTAAAACGATGGATCCTAAAAGTAAGAGTGCTCCAAACCACTGGGCAGCCGACATCATATTTCCGCGGATGAACCAATCCAAAGCAACGGCTGATAAGGGCCAAAACAATTCATAAAGAGTAACATGGGAGGCGGGTAAATGATTCAGACCATAATAATAAATGAATAAAGCTAAAGAGCCTGTACTTAAAACAATTAGTATAATATAACCCCAGTTTGACAAAGTCATTTTTTCAACAGCTTCATATTGATTAGTAGAAATAAGCGTAAATAAGGTTACAATGCCTGTTATGGTGAGCCTGAGAGAAGTTACAGTTTTGAAGGATAAACGTTTTAGTGCATGTTTTCCTAGAACCGTTGAACTACCCCAGCTGAAAGCAGCCAGTAAAGACAAAAGAGCGGCAATGATGGTTTTATCATCCCAAGTCTTCATAGAACTTGTGCCAAATGTTACGAGATATCCCCCAACCATTGCCATTACGGCCAGGATTAAAAATTTTGATGTAATCTTTTCTTTCAAGATGACAGCTGCTAAAGCAATTGCAAAAACAGGTTGAAATTTTTGCAAGAGCACTACCACTGAAAGATCAATATGATTCACATAACTAAGGGCCTTAGTGTAAAAAAATGTTCCTAGCACCCCCCCACAAATACTGATCCACAATACAGATATCCAACCACGCTGGTTCAAAGAGGATATTTCCTGCCACCCCTTGATTAATAGAGGTATAAATAGAATGGCACCAATAATATGTTCCAGAGAAATGATTAGAAATGAAGGTAGACTAAACAGATTTTGGCGTAGAAATCCATCAAGACTCCATAAAATAGCGGTAAAAATAATTGCGAATGGAGGGAGGTACTTTTTCATTCGTTGAAATTACATATCATAGACAAATTTTTGGAAATCGTTAAAATAGTTTACCAGTAAAACTAAAATGTAATACCAGATACAGATTACCTATATTACAGTAATGTGTAATAAATTCAAAATTATCAACGCATAAGCGCTTTAATGGTGGCATTGGATTTAGCCAACCGTTCGCTCAATAATTGCACAATAAACGTATGGAGTTCTGCTGCTTTTTCTGGTGACTCCTTATTAATTGTATGAAAATGATCTTTGGAAAGAAAATAAATCAGGCAATTTGTCTCCGTGATCACTGAAGCAGATGCTTTTGATCCTAAATAAAGACTGACCTCACCTACTACAGTACCATCACCCATTGATTTAAGGCGAATGTCCTTACCCTTTTCCGTTTCAAGTTGAACTGTGATGCGTCCTGATTCAATAAAGTAAATGCCGTTGGGGTCTTTACCCTGTTCTATAATTAGCGTTTCTGGTTTAACATCCATAGTTTTAAAATATATTGCAATATCAGCGAACTTAGTTTTGAATGATTCACTCGCTTTAATTGATTCCACAGTAGCGGCTTCTTCTTGGTCAATAATTTGTTCTTCGCACCATTCCAACCCATGATCTAAATCAGAGAATTCTAGAAATAAACCAGAATCATCAGGAAGTAATCCTTCAACAGTCAACTGTCGGGCCATGAATTTTTTAATATCGCAGAAAAGGACCTTAAATTCTTTGTTTTCTGCCATAATATGGAGTTTGTTAAAGCTATTAATTGTAGAAGAATCCAATCCTGTAACCTGTCGGAAATCAAAGATTAGATATGTTAATTTTTCTTCTGTGTCAAGTGCAAGACGATTTGTAACTCTCTCTAATAATCGGTGAGCTGTACCAAAAAAAATAAACCCTTGTAGGGGCAAGATAAAAATTTGATTTCCCCTTAGTTCTACGACAGAATTTAATTTTTCTGATCTTTCTACATTGCTGTGAAGAGTTTGTCCTGAAAGTTCATGCTTAATAACCTCCACTTTGGAATAGTTAATTACAAACAGGGCTATGGACATTAGTAATCCAACGGCGATACCTTCGAGAAATCCAATTGTACCTATAACAATCAAAATAATTACAATAACACCATAATCCATTTTGGAAATTCTACCCCATGTATCATATAGCCACTCCTCGAGAAAAGAAACACCTAAGTTAAGTAGTAATCCACCTAGAATCACTTTTGGGAAAACAGATAATACATCAGCACCAAACAAAAGCGTAATACCACAAAGTATGGCCACAGTAATGCTACTGATATTTGTTTTTGCACCAATTGAATGGGCCATGGTGGTCTCACTTAGCGTAAGGTAGCCCGGTGATCCACCTCCGATGCCAACAAGGATATTACTTAAGCCTGTGAGTTTTAGCTCACGATCAAGGTTAAAATCTTTTTTTACTGTTAGTTCCAATCCGCTATAATTAAATAAAACAGAAATAGCGTTTAACACCATCATAGTTGCAATGGCCGGTAGTTGAGCAAAATAGATATTCCATTGGAAAGAAGATAAATGAGAATGGAGTGAACCAGGGAAAAGTCCACCCTTTGGAAATGGTCCAAGTAAATACCCAAGATTTTCGAGATTGTTAAATGAGTATCCCAAAAAATACATTACAAGATAAAAAATAATGATACCACCTAGCAATATTGCGGGGTACAAAAGATAATGAGAGAAAAAGCGTCCGGCAAGTAGCATGCCAACTCCAAAAACAAATCCAGGGAGCCATTTAATTAATAATGACTGGTTGAAAAATGTTAGGGATGACTCTAATGTTAAATCCTGGTCCGTCATCATACTGAAGGAAAATTTTATAATCAGCCAACCAGTACCAGCTAGGAACCCCCCTACCACAGGATACGGTATAAAGCGAACTAACTTACCGAGTTTAAACTGACCAAGAATATAAAAAAAGATACCCACCAATACTGACGTCATACCAATAGCCACAAACATGAAGGAAAAAAGTTCGCTTCCTGACCAGTTTTGGCCAGCACCTGATATAAGTGTTAAAGTCATTAAAGCTAGAATGGCAATAGGAATATCTTGAGGTGCGCTGAGAATAATAGGGAATTTGGAAGTAAATGCCGAGAAAAGTGCAAATATTAGCGATCCTACCAGAAGAATGCCAATACCTTGTGGAAGAAATCCCGTTAATGGGCCCGTGAACACCAGTGCTGCAAGAGCCATGGAAGATACAATAATAATAATACCATTAATTGTACCAGCGATAATGTCTGGAATAAAACTGGAAAATCTTGATTCAGACACTATGAATCATTTTATGCTTGTCCCCCCAATGATGAAAAATCTGCTATATTAATACCAAAGGAACGAATCGCCGCTTCCCACATTTGACCTTCCGGCATATTGAACACAAAATCTGGCGTAGTTTCTTGAACCAGCCAATCTCCATTTTCAATTTCACGTTCCAATTGTCCTGCATTCCATCCAGCATGGCCAAGTAATAGACGATTTAATTCAGGCCCTCGTTTAGCTGAAATATCTTCTAGTGTTTTTTTATGTTTTGAGATAAAAAAATCATTTGAAATCTTAATCGAATCATTTGAATTATAGTTACCGCTGTGGAGTACAATGCCTCTTTCTACCATTACAGGTCCTCCAAAATAAATTTGATCTACAGCATTTAATATTTTATTTTTTTTGTCATAAAAATTATCAAATATTTTTTTCAAGGTGGGATCTTTGAATGGTTTATTTATTATGAGTCCCATCGCCCCCTTTTTATTGAGTTCACACATGAAAATAACAGAACGATTAAAGTAGAGGTCCTGCATGTGAGGCATGGAAATCAGTATATGATTTATTATCGAATTCATACTCTATCTTATGGAATTGTAAGAGTGAAAGCTATAAATAATATTTATAGAAAAAATTTAGTAAATCGTTTTTTGAACAGGCACAAATATAGTTGTAAATTCAAGGTCGTCTAAAATTTGAGGGTAAATTGACGTAATAAGAAGCATGAAAAACCTAGCAGATAAAATCATTATAAAAGGTGCTCGGCAGCATAACTTGAAAAATATTGATGTTGAAATTTTACGGAATAAATTAGTGGTAATTACTGGTCTTTCTGGGTCTGGAAAATCTTCGCTGGCTTTTGATACATTATATGCAGAGGGTAAACGGAGATATGTGGAATCGCTATCTTCATACGCACGCCAGTTTTTGGGATTATTGGAGAAACCAGATATGGATTATATTGAAGGATTGTCTCCGGCTATTTCAATTGAACAGAAAACCACTGCTCGCAATCCAAGATCCACAGTGGGGACTGTGACAGAAATTCATGACTACTTGCGGCTTCTTTATGCACATGTCGGCCGACCTCATTGTTGGCTTTGCAGCCGTCCGATTCAGCGGCAGACGGTTCAGCAGATTGTGGATACCATCATGAAATTTGGTGAAGGCGCGCGTATTTATATATTGGCGCCTGTAGTTCGTGGACGAAAAGGTCAGCATAAAGGTGTTTTTGAACAAGTACGTAAAGAAGGGTTCCTACGTGTACGTGTTGATGGTAAAGTATATAAAATAGATGAAAAGTACACTTTGGAAAAAAATAAAAAACATTCCATTGAAGTAGTAGTAGATCGCATTGTTTTAGAGGGGGATTTCAAAGAAAGGTTAACTGAGTCAGTTGAATTATCTTTAAAAATTGGTTCTGGTTTGATGATTGTTCATGAATTACCTAGCAAAGATCATTTATTCAGTGAACATTTCGCATGTCCACATTGTGAAGTTTCAATGGAGGAACTCTCCCCGAGAATGTTTTCATTTAACTCACCTTATGGTGCATGTCTCCACTGCGATGGTCTTGGCTCTCACATGGAAATTGATCCCGAAATGGTGGTCCCTGACAAAACTAAATCTTTAATTCAAGGCGCAATTTTTCCTTTAGGAGAACAACCTCGGGGAAACTGGTACGGTAGTATCTTAAAAAGCCTTTCTCGACATTATAATTTTAATTTTACCACGCCGTGGTACAAAATGGATCGTGGGATCAGAGAGATGTTATTAAATGGCACCGGTTCGAAAAAATTAAAGATGGAATATTCATCAGAACGTTGGAGCGGTACTTACACAGGTGGTTGGGAAGGTACTATTCCAAATTTGATGCGTCGATATAAACAAACTAAATCAAATCACATTCGTGATTGGATCGAGCAATTCATGAGTATGCGCGCCTGTCCAGAATGTGATGGCTCCCGGTTGAAAGAAGAAACTCGTGCGGTTACAATCGGAAATATTAATTTGGGCCAGGTATCCTCTTATTCAATAAAAAATGCAAAGAAATTTTTTAGCACTCTTAAACTTACTAAGACAGATGCTGCTATCGCCCATCAAATTTTAAAGGAAGTTCAGGAACGTCTGAGTTTTTTAATTGATGTTGGATTGGACTACTTAACACTTGATCGATCTGCAGCCACTCTTTCCGGTGGTGAGGCTCAGCGAATTCGATTAGCAACACAAATTGGTAGTCAATTAGTAGGTGTATTATATATTTTAGACGAACCATCAATTGGGCTTCATCCGCGCGATAATGGTCGCCTTCTAAATTCTTTGAGGAAACTTCGTAATTTAGGGAATTCTATTATCATAGTAGAACATGATCGAAAAACCATAGAATCAGCCGATCAAATTATTGATTTGGGACCTGGTGCCGGGGAACATGGTGGAGAAATTGTTTTTTCGGGAACACCTCAAAAGATACTAACTTCAAAAAAATCTATAACAGGAAAATATCTTTCCGGAGAAAAAGTGATCCCAGTTCCAATTAGCCGCAGGAATGGAACCGGGAAAATTCTCACTATCAAAAAGGCTCGTGGTAATAATTTAAAAAATATTGAAGTGTCATTTCCCTTAGGTAAAATGGTGGTAGTTACTGGAGTAAGTGGTTCGGGGAAAAGCACCCTAGTAAATGAAACAGTTTTTCCGATTTTATCGAAAGAATTAAATGGGGCTAGAGCCTACCCACTATTTTATGAAGCAATCCAGGGGTTGGAATATTTGGACAAAGTGATTGAGGTTGATCAAAAACCTATCGGAAAGACACCACGATCCAACCCCGCTACATATACAGGTGTATTTACATTCATCCGTGATTTATTTACGCAACTTCCAGAATCCAAAATCAGAGGGTATAAACCAGGGCGTTTTTCTTTTAATGTCAAGGGCGGTCGCTGTGAATCCTGCGAGGGAGATGGCATTATCAAAATTGAAATGAACTTTTTACCCGATGTCTATGTGGTATGTGAAATTTGTAAAGGTGCTCGTTATAATCGAGAAACACTTGAAATAAAATATAAAGGGAAGAATATTGCAGATATTCTCAGCATGTCAGTAGAGGAAGCCTTAGAATTTTTTAAAAATATACCCAAAATAAATAAAAAACTGGTTACTCTTTATGATGTGGGCCTAGGGTACATTCGACTTGGCCAACAAGCAACCACCTTATCAGGGGGTGAAGCACAACGTGTAAAATTGGCAACCGAGTTATCTCGTGTATCGAAAGACCGTACATTTTATATACTGGATGAACCAACCACTGGACTTCATTTTGAAGATGTGAATTTGTTACTTGCGGTCTTACAAAGATTAGTTGATCGAGGCAATACTGTTGTGGTCATTGAACATAATTTGGATGTGATAAAAAGCGCTGACTGGGTTATTGATTTGGGGCCAGAAGGCGGTGAGGATGGCGGTCAACTTATTTTTTCCGGGACCCCTGAAAAATTGTCAGAATATCCGGGTTCCTATACAGGAACTTTTTTAAAAACTGCATTAAATGGGACAGTGGGTTAACAATGCAGTCACCCAAGCAACTCGAACAATATTATCCCTATTGGGAAATCACCAAAGATTTAATAGATCAGTGTATTGATATTATGTTAAATCTTCGTCAGAGCGGACACCCAGGCGGTTCAAGATCGAAAGTTCATGGCATGGTTACAACATTACTGTCTGGGGCCATGCGATGGGATATTCGCGATGCGGGAAAACGATTTGCTGATCGATTTGTACTAGTCGCTGGCCATACCAACCCAGTTGTATATGCTACATTAGCTGTTTTGAATGAAGCTCTCATAATTAAATACAATCAGACTGGAAATACCAAATATAAACATTTTATAGGGGACGAATTCCAATTAAAGTGGGAAGATTTGTTGATGCTTCGTAAGAGTGGGGGGTTACCTGGTCATGCAGAAATGGAAGGGAAAACACTTTTTTTCAAATTTAATACGGGTCCTAGCGGACATGGGTCACCCCCCGCTGCAGGTGAAGCCTTAGCCTTAAAACTTGCTAAAGTTCCGGAAGTAAAAGTTTTTGCTTTTGAGGGCGAAGGTGGATTTACTGCTGGAGCCTCTCACGAGACTATCAATTCTGCTTGGGGCCTGGGACTTGGGAACCTGATTTATTTCATGGATTGGAATGACTACGGCATTGACGCGCGTCCATTTAGTTCAATTGTCTATGGTACGCCAAAAGACTGGTTTGGTTCTCACGGTTGGCACGTAGAAGGTACAATGGAAGGTGAAAATTGGAATGAATTGACAAAAGCATACTATCGACTTTTGATTGAAAACGCTAATCCAAATGTTCCTAAAGTTGTATTTGCCCGCTCAAGGAAGGGGCGCGGATATCACAAGTATGATCATGCTAGTCACGGTGCTGCACATAAAAGGAATTCAAAATTGTTCTGGGAAACCAAAAAAGATTTTGCAAAAAAATACAATGTTGATTTTGATAAATTTGGTTCAAAAGCATCAGAATCCTGGGATGGACAAGTTGAACAAGCATGCTCATTATTTAATACCGTTTTTTCTGTAATGGAATCAAACCAAGGATTGGTTGATTATCTTGCAGACACATTGATATCATTGGGTGATTCTGTACCTGAAGAAATCGATGGGTGTAAAATAACGATAAAGAATCCAGCCAATGATAAATTACTTTTTGATGTGAAAAACCTTCCAGATGATTTATTCGTAGCACCAGGCGAGAAAGCACCAAATCGGGTTGGCTTTTCAAAATATGCTAGTTATATCAACTCTAGGTCGATTGAAAAATATGGCCGTCCGTTAGTTATCGCAATGAGTGCAGATTTAGCTGACTCCACCAATATTTCAGGTTTTGCTAAGGGATATAATGGATCTACTGATTTTGGGCTGTACGACAAAGATACTAACCCTGATAGCCCGTTGATGCCGCAAGGGATTACAGAATTTACTAATTCAGGTATGCTGGCTGGACTGGCAACTGTAAATCTGAATGAAAATCCTTATTCAGAATTCAACGGATTTTATGGCGCTATGAGTACATATGGTTCATTTAGCTATTTGAAATATGGACCCATTCGCTTGTTTAGCCAGGTGGCGCAGGATTCAAATCTTAAAGTGGGGAAATTGATTTGGGTAGCTGGACATTCAGGTCCTGAAACAGCAGAGGACAGTCGCACACATTTTGGTATTTTTGCCCCAGGAGTAACCCAATTATTACCAGATGGGCATATTATCAATTTACATCCATGGGAGCATAATGAAGTAGCGCCTGCATTAGCAGCAGCTCTTGCCACGGATGTTCATATTGTGGCGCTTCATTTGACCCGTCCTCCAGTTGAAATCCCGGATCGTAAAGCATTAAACATAGCTTCCCATATGGAAGCAGCCAAAGGTGCTTATATAATAAAAGATTATGATAAATCACGCCCTAAAAAGGGTGTTGTGATTATTCGCGGTACAAGTTGTACCAATTCTTTGATGAAAATTTTACCAAGATTTAATGTAGAAAACCTTAACGTAAAAATTATAGCTGCTATTTCATGGGAGTTGTTTCAGCGTCAACCCACATCCTATCGAATAAGTATTATATCAGACCAAGAATGGATGGATGCCATGGTTATTACCAATGGTGCTATTAGACTGATGCATAAGTGGATAGCCAATCGTGTCGTAGAAAAATACAGTATGAGCCCAGATTTTGATAACTGTTGGCGGACAGGTGGTTCATTAGATGAAATTGTGGCAGAATCCAAACTGGATCCGAGTAGTCTTTGGGAGGGAATTAACCAATTTGCTGAAGAAAGAGAACAAAGATTAAGTTCTGTCCGGGATTCTATTCCAGTATAAACTGGTAAAAATTTGACGACCCCCTATTCATTTTTGTACCTTCCACCCCCGAAAATACTTACTTTTTTTATTTTAGCTGACAAATGACTGAAATTCATATAACTAATCCACAGCCCTTTGAAGATGATCTAGTTGTTGAGAAATCCCTCCGCCCAAGTCGGATGGATGAGTTCATTGGCCAAAAGGATGTTATCAATAGTCTTAAGATATATATTGAGGCTGCTAAAAAACGGAACGAAGCCCTAGATCATGTACTTTTATTTGGTCCTCCGGGATTAGGAAAGACAACACTTTCAAATATTATTGCCCATGAACTAAGTGTCAATTTAAAACAAACTTCAGGCCCGGTACTTGAACGTGCTGGCGATTTGGCTGGGGTACTCACAAATCTCTTGAATCGAGATGTATTTTTTGTTGATGAGATTCACCGTTTGAATTCAGTTGTTGAAGAATATCTTTATTCTGCTATGGAAGATTACCGCATTGAGATTATGATTGACAAAGGTCCAGGCGCTCGTAGCATACAGCTCAATATAGAACCATTCACTTTAGTGGGAGCGACAACGCGTTTGGGGAATTTAACGTCCCCCCTGCGAGATCGTTTTGGTGTAGTACTAAGAGTTGATTACTATGATCCTGAGGATCTTTTTCAGATCGTGACTCGCTCAGCTGAAATTCTTGAAGTCGGAATTAATGAAGAAGGTGCGCACGAACTCGCAAAACGTTCTAGAGGTACCCCACGTATTGCCAACCGTATTTTGCGAAGGACAAGAGATTATGCACAAGTAAAAGCTAAGGGGGAAATAGATAAAACTGTAGTACAGGCCTCCTTAGAATATCTTGGAATTGATGAATACGGATTAGATGATATGGATCGTACTATTCTATCAACTTTGATCGACAAATTTAATGGGGGTCCCGTAGGTGTGAAAACACTGTCTGTAGCCGTGAGCGAAGATACTGCCACCATAGAGGATGTATACGAACCTTATTTGATCAAAGAAGGATTTATTCAGCGGACCAGTCGAGGTCGTATTGCTCAAGAACAGGCATATACCCTTTTAGGTAAGACAATTACAAAAAAACAACAAAGGTTATTTAATGATTGAAAAGAAGAAAAAATGGAAACTGGCCGATTTTGATTATCCACTCCCAGAAAAATATATTGCTCAGTATCCCGCAAAAAGGCGTGATTTATCTAAGTTAATGGTTATTCATCGCGAAACAGGTAAAATTGAACATAAAATATTTTCCAGTCTCCCAGAATATTTAAGACGTAACGATTTGGTGATTTTAAATAATACCAAAGTATTTCCGGCCAGACTTTATGCCAGCAAAGACCGTACAGACGCAAAAGTGGAAGTTTTTTTATTGCGGGAATTGGAAAATGATCTTTGGGAAGTCATGGTTCGCCCAGCGCGAAAAGTACGTATTGGTAATAAATTAATGTTTACTAAAAATGTTTATTGTGATGTGATTGATAATACTATTTCAGGTGGGCGTGTTGTCAGATTTGAATATGAAGGTGAAAATATTTATAATGTTATCGATCGTGTGGGGATTTCACCGCTGCCACCCTACATTAAACGTGAATCTGAACCCAAAGATAAAATACGTTATCAAACTGTTTTTGCTGAACAACGTGGAGCGGTGGCTGCACCAACAGCAGGTCTACATTTTACTGAAGGGTTACTTAAAAGAATCAATGCAAAAGGGGCAAAAACGTCTTATACAACTCTTCATATTGGACTAGGAACATTTCGTTCTGTTCAGGTTGAAGATTTGAATCGGCATCAAATGGATTCCGAGTATTTTGAAGTCTCTCCTAAGACAGCACTAGCTATTAATGAAGCCAAGAAAAAACGGCGCCGGGTATTCGCAGTTGGGACGTCAACAGTTAGATCTCTTGAAACAGTGGCTGTTTCCGGTTTTCAAGTTTCGCCGAAACGAGGTTGGACAGATAAATTCATTTATCCACCTTATAAATTTAAAATGGTGGATGCCATGATTACCAATTTTCATCAGCCAAAAAGTACACTTCTTATGATGGTATCGGCCTTTGCAGATCGTGACCTGATCATGAAAGCCTATCGTGTAGCAAAGAAAAATGATTATCGTTTTTTGAGTTATGGCGATGCAATGCTGATTCTTTAATTAAAAAGTTGTAATCCACAAAATGAAAATTACTGTGATAATCCCGGCAGCTGGAAGCGGGGAGCGCTTTGGAGGGAAAAAACAATTAAAAAGAATGGGTAACCGACCATTGCTTTTTCATACACTGAAGCCATTTATTGCTTCTGAATTAATAACTGAAATCGTGGTTGTTGTATCAAAAGATGATGTGTATCAGGTAGAACGAGCGTTGAAGTCTATGATTTCAGTTAAAACAGTTAAAGTAGTAGCAGGCGGAGATACTCGGCAAAAATCTGTGTTTAATGGTCTGAAGGTATCTGACAAATCATCAGAACTTATATGCGTACACGATGCTGTGCGACCTTTTGTCACTGAAGCACTCATTGATAAGGTAATTCAAGCCTGTGATAAACATGATGGTGTTATTTTAGCTCAGCGTTCAACAGATACGATAAAAAAAGTTATGAATGATCAAATTCTTGAGACACTTCCTCGGGAAATCATATGGAGAGCTCAAACACCACAAGTTTTTGCTAAGCAGGCTTTGCAAGAAGCGCTAGAACTGGCTGAAGCGGAAAATATTCTTAGAACAGATGAAGCTTCGTTACTGGAACGAATAGGATACCAAGTAGGATTCGTAGAAGGATCTTCCATGAACATTAAAATCACAACAGAAGAAGACTGGGTTTTCGCAGAAGCGATATACAAAAGTTTGAATAATGATTAATTTAAATTATCATTTGAACCAGCAATTGCGGGGATAGAAATGACAAACATATATAAATGATTAAAACAGGCATTGGTTATGACGTTCACCAATTAGCAAAAGGCGAAAAACTTATCCTTGGTGGCGTGGAAATCCCCAGCCAGGTTGGTGCTATTGGCCATTCTGATGGAGATACTTTAGTTCATGCTATTGTGGATGCATTACTCGGCGCAGCTAATCTTGGGGATATTGGCCAGCTTTTCCCAAGTAAAGATGAACAGTGGAAAGATAAAGAGAGTCTCCACTTTCTGAATAAAGCCGGTGAAATGTTAAGAAACGCTAGTTTTGAAATCAGTAATATTGATTCAATTATTCTTCTTCAGAAACCAATTCTTTCCGGTTTTATTCCTGAAATAAAATATAAAATTGCCTATACCTTGCAAATCGATCAATCTCAGGTATCTGTAAAAGCAACTACTTTGGATTATTTAGGCTTCATTGGTCAAGGTAAAGGTATCGCTGCGCAGGCTATTGCCACTATAAAATCATTGTAATTGTGGGTATATACTGTCCATCCTTTTCAAAAGTTAATATTGGACTCAAAATACTGAGACGGCGCGATGATGGTTATCACAATATCTATACATTATTCCAAAAATTGGATTTTGGTGACGAATTATTACTGGAGAAAACCAAAAATGATTGTTTGATTACTTCCAATGTAGACTGGGTTCCAACTGATAAATCAAACATTTGCTATAAAGTTTATAATGCTCTGAAAAATATTTACCCTGATTTAGGAGGAGTTGGTATTCAAATTGAAAAAAAGATTCCTATCGGGTCAGGTCTGGGTGGAGGTTCAGCAAATGGTGCAGCAGTTTTGAAAGGATTAAATAATTTATATGATCTTGGATTATCTATCCTTGAGCTGGAAAACATTGGAGCATCAGTAGGTGCTGATGTGTCATTCTTTATTCGTGGGGGGACACAATTAGGTGAAGGGATTGGCAATATACTTACTCCCCTTCCTAACGTTATTTCAGGGATATATTTATTGGTTATACCAAATATTATTATAAATACTTCATGGGCTTATACAGAACTGGGAAAAAAATTGAAATTCGATACTAGAGTACCTAACTTGCGCGGCTTTTTCAACGGGGATAATTCCTCGTTTAAGTTTGAGATTTTTGAGAATGATTTTGAACGGATAGTGATTCCAGCATATCCGGAGATTGGTACCATCAAGCAAAAAATGCTTAAGTTAGGTGCACAGTTTGCCAGTCTGTCGGGCAGTGGCTCGACTGTGTTTGGGATTTTTGACGAAGACACTTTAGTAAAAAAAGCCGAGTCATTTTTCCGAACTTCTTATCAGACCATTCTGGCTAATCCTGCCTAATTTTTTCCCTTCGAATCACAATCGTAATGTTAATTAATACAAACAAAGTATTTGGGGCGTCGTCTAACGGTAGGACACCGGGTTTTGGTCCCGGCAGTCGGGGTTCGAGTCCCTGCGCCCCAGCAAAAATTAAAGATAATTAACTATCTGAAATCAAATGAATATTTATTGGTTATGCAATGATAAACCTGATAAAAAGAAATCTTAAAGTATTATGAATAATGATCTAAAAATATTTAGTGGACGTAGCAATCCGGTCTTAGCTGAAGGAATTGTTGAATCATTAGGTATAGACCTCGGGCAACTTACTATTAAAAACTTTGCTGATGGTGAATTATGGATCAAATTTGAAGAAAATATACGAGGCACTGATGTATTTATTATTCAATCTACTAATAGTCCGGCAGAAAATATTATGGAATTGGTATTGATAATTGATGCGGCAGTTCGTGCATCGGCTAATACAGTGACAGCAGTGATACCATATTTTGGGTACGGTCGACAGGATCGAAAAGATACCCCCCGTGTACCAATTTCTTCTCGGGTCATGGTTGATCTCATTACTGCAACAGGTGCTGATCGTATTATCACAATGGATTTGCATTCCACACAAATCCAAGGTTTTGCAACTAAACCATTTGATCATTTATATAGTCGGATGGTTTTACAGGATGCCATTAATCGTTTAGGACTAGATCCGAAGAATTCAGTTGTATTAGCACCAGATGTAGGTTCAGCCAGAATGAGCCAGGCCTATGCTAAACGATTGGGGATGCATTTTGCACTGATTGATAAACGTCGTTATGCTCCTAACAAAGCACAAGTCATGCATCTGATTGGTGATTTAAAAGATAAGGATGTACTGATCATTGATGATATGATTGACACAGCAGGTACAATAGTAAATGCAACAGATGAAGCCAAAGAAAATGGAGCAAAAAGTGTAATTGCTGTAGCAACACACGCATTGTTGTCTGTTCCTGCAATTGATCGAATTCAAAAATCCAAGATTGAAAAGTTAGTAGTAACGGATACTGTATCTATTAAAGATGAAAAAAAATTAGATAATATGGAAATAGTAACTGTAGCGCGCGTGTTTGGAGAAGCCATTCGTCGGGTATTTGATGGTGAATCAGTCAGCGCTTTGTTCGAATTTTAATTGAAAGTAAGTAAAATGACATCCTATTATAAACTTCCGATAGAAATACGTACTGGATCCGGTGCTAGTTTAGCCCGTGAACTAAGAAGGAATGGAAAGATTCCTGCAAACTATTATTATCATGGCGAAGCGAATCACAATCTAGCTATTGATAAAAAAGCATTTATTCATGCTGTTAATTCTGGACAGCATGTTTTTGAAATTAATATCAATAATGAAACAGTTTATATCATGATTAAGGATGTACAATATCATTCGGTTACTGAAGAAATTATGCATGTGGATTTGATGCGTATTCGCCGAACAGAAAAAATGACCTTTTCAATTCCGTTAGTCTTAGAAGGTGAAGCAATCGGCATAGATGAAGGTGGTATTGTAGCTCAAGTTGCAACAACAATTGATGTAAAATGTTATCCTAACGATGTGCCTGAAAGTATTTCGGTAGATATTTCTGGTTTGGAGTTTAACAGTGCCATGACTGCAGAAGAAATTGAATTACCCTTAGATACCGTACTGGTATCTTCTGAAAACACAACCATTGCAACCTGTAATCCGCCGAAAGCAGAAGTTGAGCCTGAACCTGTTGAAGAAGAAATTGAATTGGCCGAGGGTGAAGAAATCCCTGATGAAGATAGTGAAAGCGATGAGAAATCTCAAGAAGATGCTGACCAGGATGAATCCTCAGAAGAATCATGATTGTCTTTATAGGGCTTGGTAATCCTGGCAATGAATACGCAGACACAAAACACAATGTCGGTTTCTGGGTTGTGGATGAGTTGGCCCGTCGCTGGAAAATTGGCTATAAGCCAGGGAAAGGCCAGTATCTCTATTCTGAAAAACTCCAAGAGGATGTTCTCTTAGTGAAAACAACCACAGGAATGAATGTTAGTGGAATTGCCGTAAAGGATATTATTAAACATTGGAATGTTTCTTTGGAAAATCTGTATATCATAGTGGATGATGTTGATCTTCCGTTGGGTAAATTACGTATTCGTCCAAAAGGCGGTGATGGTTGTCACCGTGGTATGGAATCGGTGATTTACCATTTAGGAAGCACACGATTTCCGCGCCTAAGATATGGAATTGCCACAGAGGATAAACTGCGTCCTGCAGAAAAATATGTATTGAAATCCTTCCGCAAAAAAGATCAAGTACTGGCTGATGAAATGGTGGTAAGAACTGCAGACGCCGTTGAGTCAATATTGCATATTGGTATTTCTGAAACTATGAATAAATATAATTCTTGAAACTAATGTAATTAAGGAAAAATCAAGTCAATGATATCATTTGGATCAATAGTTATTGGTGCTGGTACGCTTGCAATGCTGTATTCCTTTTGGAAAACAGGCTGGATTAATAAGCAAGATCAAGGGACTGAAAAAATGGAAAGAATTGGTTCCAATATTGCTGATGGCGCCATGTCCTTTTTGAAAGCCGAATACCGTGTATTAGCTGTTTTTATTGTAGTGGTAGCCGCACTATTAGGTTTTGCCAATGTGGGGAATCCTGAATCTAGTGCATTGATTGCACTTTCATTTATTACTGGTGCTTTAACATCTGGATTGGCTGGATTTTTAGGTATGCGTGTTGCCACTAAGGCCAACAATCGTACTACACATGCTGCCAGGACAGGGTTGGCACCTGCTTTAAATGTTGCTTTTGCAGGCGGTTCTGTTATGGGATTATCTGTTGTAGGGTTGGGGGTAATTGGATTAGGTACATTGTTTATCTTTTATCAATCTTTTTTTGAAGCAGATTATCAGAAAATTTTAACCGTTATATCTGGTTTTTCTCTTGGTGCTTCTTCTATTGCCCTATTTGCCCGTGTTGGCGGCGGTATTTATACAAAAGCAGCTGATATCGGTGCTGACCTTGTAGGTAAAGTTGAAGCAGGTATTCCAGAAGACCATCCTCTAAACCCCGCTACAATTGCTGATAATGTTGGGGATAATGTGGGCGATGTTGCTGGTATGGGTGCGGATCTTTTCGAATCGTATGTAGGTTCAATTATTGGATCAATGGTGCTTGGCGCCAGTATTCTTGTAGCTGGAATATTTGATCTGAATTTTGTAACTCTGCCTTTACTAATTGCCGCTTCTGGTATTGTAGTCTCAATTATCGGGACCTTTATGGTTTCAGTAAAAGAAGGCGGAAACCCACAGAAAGCATTAAATATTGGTGAGTTTGGTTCATCTGCTCTTATGGTGGTAGTGATGTATTACTTGATCACGATTATGTTACCTGGTTCATTTATTCTCGATGGTGTAGAGTATTCCAGTATGGGCGTTTTTTGGGCAGCAACCATTGGTTTGGGGGCAGGTCTTGGGATCGGAATAATCACTGAATATTATACTGGAACGCATGGTGGCCCAACAACATCGATTACACGCCAGTCTTTAACTGGGCCGGCAACGAACATAATTGCTGGGCTTGGTGTCGGAATGCAATCCACTGCAGTTCCTACTATCATTATTGCGGCGGGTATTATGGGTGCGCATCATTTTGCTGGACTTTATGGTATTGCTATGGCCGCTCTGGGAATGCTGGCAAACACCGGAATCCAATTAGCTATTGATGCTTACGGTCCGATTTGTGATAATGCCGGTGGGATTGCTGAAATGGCTGGACTTCCAAAGGAAGTACGCGATCGGACCGATAAACTAGATGCAGTTGGGAATACCACCGCAGCAATTGGTAAAGGATTTGCTATTGGTTCAGCAGCCTTCACAGCATTAGCACTTTTTGCTGCTTTTATGGTTCAAACTGGAATTAAGGAAATCAATATTGCTAATCCTATGGTTATGGCTGGACTCTTTGTTGGCGGTATGTTGCCATTTTTATTTTCATCATTAGCAATGGGTGCGGTTGGACGCGCGGCAATGGCCATGATTGAAGAAGTTCGGCATCAATTTAAAACAATTCCTGAATTATCTGCAGCATTGGTTGTGATGAATAAATATGGTGATAATGATGACTGGTCTGATGAAGACCGTAAAATATTTGAAGCAGCTGATGGAAAAGCTGAATATGGTAAATGTGTTGAAATTTCTACTCAATCTGCTATTAAAGAAATGCTTTTACCCGGGCTGCTTGCCATTGTGACACCAGTTGTCGTAGGGTTTATATTTGGAGCTGAAACATTGGGGGGTCTTTTAGCTGGCGTAACAGTTTGTGGTGTATTGATGGCTATTTTTCAATCCAATTCCGGAGGTGCCTGGGATAATGCTAAAAAAATGATTGAAGAAGGAATTAATTTAGATGGTCAAACCTATGGAAAAGGATCAGAAGCGCATAAAGCAGCCATTGTTGGAGATACAGTAGGTGATCCTTTCAAAGATACATCCGGACCATCTCTTAATATTTTAATTAAACTTATGTCTGTGGTATCACTAGTGATTGCGCCATTGATAGCCTAAAGATAGGGAATATTATATGAAATACTACGAAAGCTTATATATCATTAACCCAAACTATGAGCAAGATCGTCTTGAAGGAATAATGAAGACAGTTGCCGATAAAATAAGTGAATATGGGTTTTCAATAATTAACCATCGCGTTTGGAGTAAAAAGCGATTGGCCTATTCAATTCAAAAACATAAATATGGCACGTTTGTTTTACTCCATTTTGAAACAGAATCTGTTGAGAAATTAAATCGCTTCGAACGTTTTATGGTGTTACAAAATCCGATTATTCGGAACCAGACGGTTGGGTTAAAAGAATGTCCAGAAGTTGAAACAGAAAAAAAATCGGTAGATTTAGATAAAAATATCAAATCCATGACTATTGATGATGGATTATCAAAAAAATCAGCTTCAGGATCTGAAGATGTAAAAATCGATAAATCAAAGTCATTATCTGAAAAGGGCGATATGGGAGAAACACCTAATGAACAAGAATCTAAAGAAATAGAAACCTTAGAAAAATCTGAAGAAATAGTTGAAGTTGAAAAAACAGAAAATAATCAGGAGTAAATAATGGCTTTTCAAAGTAGAAGAAAATTCTGTTATTTTAAAGAAAATAATATCACAGAAATTGATTATAAAGATGTAAAATTGTTGAGAAGGTTTATTACTGATCAAGGGAAAATCATGCCACGTAGAGTAACTGGAACCAGTGCAAAAATGCATCGTAAACTTGTGCGCGCAATCAAGCAAGCCCGGAATATTGCATTGATGCCTTACTCGAATATTAGTAAAGAAAATTAATTATGGATGTCATCCTTTTACAAGATGTAGACACACTTGGGACTGCAGGGGATATCATTAATGTAAAACCTGGTTATGCAAGGAACTTTTTATTTCCCAAGGGATTAGCCGTACGCTCATCAAAGCGTAATCGTGCACTAGCTGATGAAAAGAAAGAAGTTGGAAAATCACGGGCTTTACGTGAAGCAAAGGCCTATGAAGAATTGATGAGTAAACTGAAAAAAATGGAAATTACGATCGAAGTTAATGTTGGTGGAGAAGATCGCTTGTTTGGTTCAGTAACTAGTCAGGATATTCACAAAGCATTGATAGAAAAAGGAATTGAAGTTGATCGCCACGCGGTTCTTTTAGAAGAGCCAATCAAAGCTTTAGGTATTTATGATGTTCCAGTGAAAATTACCAAAGGATTAAATCAGGAAGTTAAAGTTTACGTTATACAGAACTAGGCTAATTCCGTTAAGAAAATGAAACCCCTGTTTTATATCTATTCTACAGGGGATTTTTATTTGAGGTAGATTGTTTTAACATGAATAAGCGGGTATTAAAATATTTTGGTCATCTTATTCTATTTTGGATGATTTTTTTCTCAGTAGACCGATTACTATTCCTAATATATAATTTAGATACACCCGGTCTTTCATTCTTCCAACTCATTGAGCCTTTTTGGCGGGCACTAAGATTGGATCTTTCAGCTGCATGTTATCTAATAATCCCCACGTTTTTGTTATGGTTAATTGGTTTATTGATTCCGATTAGGTCAGTAAGTTTATTACTGAAAGTTTATTTTTTCATTTTTGTTCCTATTCTAGTACTTGGTGTAGTGGCCAGCATGGAAATATACAGTGAGTGGGGTTATAAACTAAACCGAGATGCAATTGATTATTTAAAGTACCCAAAGGAACTCTGGGCCTCATCTCTTAACTCTCCATTGGGGTTATTATTAATTATTTATTTAACGAGTACAATTTTGTTTACAAAATGGGGGTTGCATATCGCGGGTAAGTTTCAGAATTTTTCAAACATTTCCTCTGGACT
>DTTO01000038.1:0-61966 GCA_012964665.1 Fidelibacterota bacterium | reverse complement strand
GGGGGTTGCATATCGCGGGTAAGTTTCAGAATTTTTCAAACATTTCCTCTGGACTGAACGGAAAAATATTAATTAAAAATGGTGGTATAGCAATTACAGCTCTTATCGTTTTTGCAGTTTGTATACGGGGAGGTATTCAACTCGCACCAATTAATCAGAGTTTTGCCTATTATTCCAATAATCCAACTCTAAATGCGACAGCAGTCAACACAGTTTGGAATCTGATTTATAGTTATTCGAGGAAAGACCATGAAAACCCTTATCAATTTTTTACTGCCGATGAAATTGAAAGCAAGTTTAGGGAATCAAAACAAACATATACAAATACCCCCAAAATATTTTCGATACAAAAACCTAATGTTGTTTTGATAGTTTTAGAAGGTGTTGCAGCCGAACTCTTCGAAAGTATGGGTGGTAGAAATAAATATACCGCCAATATGGATCGCCTTATTAAGAATGGACTTTTATTTGATCGAATTTTTGCTACGGAAACGAGAACTGACCGAGGGATTGTGTCTATTTTAAGCGGGTATCCTTCTCTGCCATTAATATCACTTGTAAAACAACCTGATAAAGCAGCTAAACTTTCATTTTTGCCAAAACAGTTTTTAAATAATAAGTATGAAACAGTGTTTTTTTATGGAGGGGAATCAGAATTCGCCAACATTAAATCTTATCTTTTAAATGCCGGGTTTAACCAAATTATTGATAAAAATGATTTTGACAAAAAGGATATGAATTCAAAATGGGGCGCACATGATCACATTATGTTTAAAAAATCATTAAGTGAATTAATAAAATTAACTGAACCCTTTTTTGCTACAATTCTCACTCTATCAAGCCATGAACCATTTGAAGTCCCAACAGACCCAATTTTGAAGGGAGAAGACAGACAAACATTGTATAAAAATTCAATCATTTATACTGATGAATCTGTAGGACGTTTTATGTCGTCAATTAAAGAGGAGCCCTACTTTCAAAATACCATTTTTATTTTTATTTCCGATCATGGTTTTAGAATGGGAGATGGGCATAACCGCTATCCGCGGAGGTATCATATCCCTTTATTTATTTATGGCGATCCTTTAGGAAAAAAGTGGAGGGGAAAAAAAATATCTGTCATTGGCAGCCAAACAGATTTGGCCAAAACAATTTTAAATCAATTTGATTTAAATTATAATGGATTTATTTTTTCAAGAGATTTACTAAATAACGTATATGGAAATGCCTTTTATACATTTAATCATGGTTTTGGTTTGATTGAGGAAGAACAATCTGTTATTTATGACCATGATTCTAAGTCCGTGACATATTTAAATAATTTTGTGTCCGATTCAGTTAACCAGTTTCTATTTGATAAAGGACGTGCGAAGCTCCAGAAAACCTACCAGGATTTTATTGATCGATAATAAAACTATCGGTTGCCGGGAGAATAACCCATCCGGTATTTTCATTGTCTATGTTTGCTGACGTTTCTTTCCCAATCTCGAGTTATCAAATTTTTTCTTACAAAATCCCTAAATCGCTATCGGGCAAAGTTGCTGTTGGAATGCGCGTGAAGGCTATGTTTGGTCGCCGAAAAGCTCAAGGGATTGTTGTTAAAATAAAAAAAATATCTGAATTCAAGGGACATATTCGCCCGATTGAATCACTGGTTGATGATCAACCAGTTCTAGATCCAACTTTATGGAAATTAATCAATTGGCTTGCAGAATATTATTATACCCCACTTGGTATTGCGGCAAAGACTGCTCTTCCATCCAATTTATCCACTCGGTATAAACCTAAAGTCCAAATGATGGTAAAAGCCACTGGACGAAAATCAGAATTGCCAAAACAAGCCAAAGCACAAAGTGCGATTGTTCATCATCTCCAAAATCAGGAAAGTTTTGTATCGGTCAACTCATTAAATGAATTTTCATCAAACCCGGCTAACGTATGTAGAAAACTGATTGAAAAGAATTTGATAGAAATGAAAGAAAAACCGATTATACCAGATTTGACCGAATTTTCCTTTAAACCTATACATAAAAAAATTCGATTTACAGATTTTCAAAATCAGGCTATCAATAAAATATGTGAAAGGCTTGATAAAAACCAATTTAATCCTTTTTTATTGCATGGCGTGACTGGTAGTGGAAAGACTGAAATATATATTGAGGCCGTTCGTCATACGCTGGATCAAAATAAAACAGTGATTATCCTGCTCCCTGAAATATCTTTAACTCCACAAATTGCTGGACGTTTTCAGGCTGTATTTGGAGATGCAGTCGCTTTGTGGCATTCAAAATTGAGTCAGTCTGCCAGAGCCTGGGTATGGAAAAGAATTTGTGCTGGATATTATAAAGTTGTTATTGGTGCCCGTTCAGCCATTTTTACCCCTCTCAAAGATTTAGGTTTAATTGTAGTAGATGAAGAACAAGAAAGTTCTTATAAACAGGATTCACGAGATCCTAGATATCATGCTAGAGATGTATCACTTATGCGCGGGAAAATTCATAATGCGGTTGTGGTACTAGCCAGTGCAACTCCTAGCCTTGAATCATATTATAATCATATTAAAGGAAAATTTGAATATATTCATCTCCCCGAACGTTTTGGTGGCGCTAAATATCCAAGTGTTCATATTGTAGATTTAATTAAAGAATCTGAAAAAACAAAAATATATGGATCCTTATTCTCCAAAATTCTTTTAGGCAAAATTGCCGAGAGGATTGAGAAAAAAGAACAAGTAATACTATTGCATAATCGGCGTGGTTTCGCACCTGTATTGCGTTGTATGGATTGCGGAGAGGTTGAAATGTGTCCTAATTGCAATGTGGCACTAGCTTATCATCGAATCGGGGAATATATACAATGTCATTTTTGTAATCATATTGAAAAACAAATACCATCCAAATGTAAGGAATGTCGAAGCTTCGATATTCAATTGGCTGGGGCAGGAACACAAAAAGTTGAAGATCAATTAACTCAACAATTCCCGAATGCTCAAATCGAACGTCTTGATCAGGATACAGCAAAATCAGGTGTTAATATAACCAACGTGCTACAGAAGTTTTCTGATAGAAAAATAGACATTTTATTGGGGACTCAAATGATTGCTAAGGGATTAGATTTTGCCAATGTAACGTTAGTTGGGATTATTAATGGAGATACGGGGCTATATATTCCTGATTTCAGAGCCGGAGAACGCGTATTTCAATTAATCTATCAGTCAGCAGGTCGGTCAGGTCGTGGCCATATCCCAGGGGAAGTAGTCATTCAGACTTATAACCCCGGGAACCCAGTTATTCAATGTGCTGCTCAACTAGAGTTGAAAAAATATTATGATATTTGTCTTAATGAACGAAAAGCATTGGATTATCCTCCTTTTAGTTGGATGATCCGTTTGGAAATATCGGGTAAGAATAAAAATGCGGTAGAAAGAGCAACCAAAATCTTGAGGGAAAAACTGGGGAATCCACCCAAAGGAATTGGTTTTCTAGGCCCCGCTTTTTGTTATAGGGAAAAATTATATAATCATTACCGAATGCAAATTGTGATAAAATCCCAAAAGAAAATAGATCCCAATGGATATAAGCTTCATCAATTTTGCAAGAATATTATATACAATGGGGATGCGTTAAAATTACCGGGGAATATTCGCTTGATTGTTGATGTAAATCCCGTTTCACTATTATGATAAGATTTATATTTGTTTCAGTTTATCTCACAAGTTTTTTGTTAGCACAAACATCTTTTTCGGGGCTGAATACTTGGACACATGGACAAACCGTGGGGTTAGCAGGTGGCGGATATTTATTTTCGACACAGAATGAATTTAGGAATCCAGCCATGTTGCCAGAATCTGGACGTTATTTAAAAATTAATTTAGTCAAATATCCTGCAGACATTAGTGCCCATTCAATTATGACTAACGGTAATAAAAATGGCCACCGTTTTGGGTTTAAGCTAAGTCGACTCAATTATGGATTGTTCAAAGGTCGAGATATTGATAATCATATAACGAAAGATTATTCCGCTGGAGATATTCACCTCCAAGCAGTTTATGCAAAACCATCAAATTCAGGTCGGTTTGTAATTGGGGCAAGCGGAGGTCTTTTTATAAGTCAAATCGAAAAAGTAAAAGCAAATGTATTCACCTTTTCTCCAGGAGTTATCTTTTATTCTCGATTGGGGGAAATAGGATTGAGCTTTCAAAATTACGGATTTGTCTTCGATTCTTATACAGACACAGAAGATAAGATACCTTCTTTCATCGTTACTTCTTTTGCGCGAAAAGTTCCAAACCTCCCATTGGTATTGGAAGCCGACTATTCATATTTTATGGTTAGTAACAATTCCACCTTCACTTTTTCAGGCCTTTTAAATTTTAAAAATGGTTTAATTATGAAAGGAGGGGTTTCAACAAAAAAATCGGACCAAATAACAGATGTTTCTTTTTTAAGGAATTTATTTGCAGATATGGGAATAGGTATATCCTATGAATTTGAAGATATTTTATTTGCTATAGATACATATACTTATGGTCCTGGTGGCTTCGTTATTGCGGTAGGGATAACAGTTCTTTATTAAGGTTTTAATTAAAATTTTTAACTATTTTGTTATTTTAGTTAATAAAATTAATAAATCCATAAGATTGACTGTTCTTTTTAAAAAATTATTTATGTTATAACTTTAATATTAATTAAAAAGTAGTAAATCACTTATGTATGATAACCGTGATATTCAGATCTTGAAAATTTTACAGGGCAATGGCCGCTCAACTGCAAGCGACATCGCCAAAGAAGTTGGCTTATCGGTCCCTGCTGTTGGTGAGCGAATTAAAAAACTAGTCGAAAAAGGATTAATCGAAAAATTTGCGACAATATTAAATCATAAAAATGCCGGGCTTGATTTGACAGCTTATGTCTTTATCGTAAGCGAACATTCAGACCATTATAATGAGTTTGTGGAAAATGCCAGATCATGTGAAGCTGTGATGGAATGTCATTCGGTTACAGGTAACGGTTCTCATATTTTGAAAGTTCGCGTGAAGAATTCCCAATCTTTAGAAGATTTTCTATATGAGATACAAAATTGGCCTGGCGTATCAAGGACTCAATCAAATGTAGTGCTTTCTTCTTATAAAGAATCTACAGATATTGATTTAAAGACCTTAAAGGAAATCCATAATATCACTTAATCATAGTGAATAAATATATTAAGGTATATAGTAAATAATACCTTATATATTATTGAATTATAGAATAATATATTAAATATTATTTGTATTGATTCTATCAATTGATATAATATTAGACGTAGAAAAAAGTTAAATAAAGTAGGAGAGATCACCAGATGTCTGATATGAAAATACTTGAATATATATGGTTAGATGGATATCAACCAGAGCCATCTCTAAGAAGTAAAATAAAAGTAACAAACGAAAAGACTCCTCCAGATTGGGCTTTTGATGGATCTTCAACTCAACAAGCAGAGGGTGGCTGTTCTGATTGCTTATTATTACCCGTTCAAACTTATGATGGCCCTTTATTCGCAGATAATCTTGTCATGTGTCAAGTGCAAACTGATGAACATGAAACTCATCCTTCAAATACGCGTGCCGCCGCCGCAAAAGTAGTTTCGGATGAATGGTGGTTTGGTTTTGAACAAGAATATTTTTTTACAAATGATAAAGGAGAGCCTCTCGGTTGGGAAGAGGGAACCCCTAGGCCACAGGGTGATTACTATTGCGGGGTTGGATCAGGAAATGTTGCAGGTCGAGATATCTCTGAAGAACATTTGGAAACATGCCTTGCAGCTGGGATTGAGCTTACAGGAACAAATGCTGAGGTAGCTTTGGGTCAATGGGAATATCAATGTTTTGGAAAAGGCGTGAAAGCTGCTGATGATTTATGGGTAAGTAGATACTTGCTATATAAAATAGCTGAAGACTTCGGTGTTGGTGTTAATATTCATCCTAAACCTAAAACGGGAGATTGGAATGGCTCAGGAATGCATGCAAATTTTTCAAATGAAGAAATGAGAACAAAAGGATCAGAGCAGTTGCATAATTCTATTTGTGAAAAATTAGGAAAGGTTCATAAAGAAGGTATTGAATCATATGGGTCTGATAACGATATGCGACTTACGGGACTTCATGAAACTCAAAGTATTGATCAGTTCACATATGGCGTATTTGATAGAGGAGCCAGTATACGTATTCCAATTTATACCGTGGAACATAACTGGAATGGTTATTTAGAGGACAGACGCCCTGCATCAAACGCCGATCCTTACAGAATAATCAGTCATATTGTTAGTACATTAAATTAAAGCAGGTGTAATACGGCTGACTTTTTCACTTTTTTTAATGGTCCTATAGTAAATATTTATTAATGATCTAGTTTATTTATTCATCTATAAATGAATAAAGTGATCTATTGTTAACGTAATATATAGTCTATAAAGTAAGAGTACCTTTTTTTAGTAGTAATTCATTTAACTTATAGGTTATGATAAATAGCACTATGGAAATAAAATCCTTAGCCAAATTATCTTTATTGGTTCTAATCTTTTTTGCTTGCGAAGATAAAGACAGTACAGTCCCGATTTCTAGTTGGAATACAATACAGGAACAAATACTGACTTCAAGTTGTGCAAATTGTCATATTAGTGGTACAGCCATAGCCAAACAATCAGGATTAGATTTAAGTAAGGGGAATGCTTACAGCCAAATGGTTAATGTACCACCCAAAAATATATCTGCAAAAAATGATGGACTGGTTATTGTTAGTAATGAAGGCGGCATGAAAGGGCTCGGCAAAAGTTATTTATGGGAAAAAATCAATGCTTATGATCGAGAACATTTTTTAAGTGACCATCCGGAATACGGACAGATGATGCCACCTGGCGTAAATTTTTTAACTGATGGACAATTACAGTTTATTCGAGGATGGATTGAAGGCGGTGCCCCAGAAACTGGTATTGTAGTAGATAAAAATTTATTAGAAGATTCTAATCGTTATGAACCACCAAAATACCAACCACTAGATCCACCAGAAAATGGGTTTCAACTTCATTTGGGCCCTTTTGAAATTCAGCCCAATTTTGAAAGGGAATTTTTTTATTATACAGATCTGAATTTGACAGAGGATATATTTGTAAACCGTATCCAGATTGAAATGAGGCCTGGGAGCCATCACTTTATACTTTATTCTTTTTTAGAAGGGACAAAAAGAACAAATTTGCCAAATCTGGGAGAAATAAGAGAGTTACGCTATTCAGATGGTGCACCAAATTTGTACACTCTTAAAACAATGCAGTTTCATCAGTTTTTCGGTGGGACCCAATGGCCACGCCTTGATTATAGGCTTCCTCCAGGGGTCGCTTTAAGAATACCATCACAATTTGGATTAGATCAAAATACTCATTTTGTAAACAGGACAGATACTATAATGGTTGGCGAAGTTTATTCAAACATACATACCATTGATAAATCAAAAGTGCAGCGTATAGCAGAATTATTTGGATGGTCCAATATGGATTTCAGTTTACCGCCCAATAAAATCACAACCATTACAAAAACATTTGATGTAAACAACAAAATATATATTGGACAAGTGTTTTCCCATGCACATGAAAAAATGACAGAATTTGTAGTTAAAATTTCCGGTGGTCCCAGAAATAATGAAGTGATTTATTGGACAGATGATTGGCAACACCCGCCCATAATAAATTATGATCCCGCCATTGAATTAAACCCCGGGGAAGGGTTAAAGCTTATTGCAACCTATGATAATCCGACAGATCAAACAGTGCGGTTTGGATTTTTATCAACAGCTGAAATGATGATCCTTTTTGGTTGGTATTACCAATAGGGAATTATTCAATTAAAAATTGGTTTCCAGGCAATATTGAATAGAATTATAAATATATTTTTATTGTTAAACTTTCAAATATATGGATTTGTATATGCCCAAAACAAACATCCTATTATTTTGGTGCATGGTTTTATGGGTTGGGGACGGGAAGAAATGGGTTCCTATCGTTATTGGGGGGGTAAATTTGATTTAGAACGATATTTAATAGATGAAGGTTATACGGTTTTTACAACTAGTGTTGGGCCTGTTTCTTCAAATTGGGACCGCGCTGTTGAACTTTATTACCAAATTAAAGGCGGACAAGTTGATTACGGTAAAACACATTCCGAATTATTTGGTCTTGTTCGTAAACCAGTAGGAAAAAAATACACTGGTTTATACCCGGAATGGGATAATGAACATCCTGTTCATCTTATTGGTCATAGTATGGGTGGTCAGACCGTTCGAATGTTGGAATACCTATTGAGAAGCACAATTGTGGACTCTTCTGGCATGAAGGAAGAAAGTAAATTAATGGGTAGATCAAACTTAGGATGGATAAAATCCATAACTTCCATTTCAACACCTCATAATGGAACTACTTTATCGGATATTGTTACCACGGCTATCCCATTTCTACAGGATTTTATTGCTGTAGCAGCAGTAGTAGGTAATTCATTTTACAGTTTTGATCTTGAACATTGGGGGTTTAAAATGGGTAAAGATGAATTGTGGAGTAATTATTTTAGACGCATGAGAAAACATCCAGCATGGGGCACAAAAAATATAGTTGCTTGGGATGCCAGTGTTGAAGGAGCACGGCAAATGAACACATTTTGTATTGCAAATCCAGATATTTATTATTTTTCATACGTTACAAGCAGCACTGTTTTGGATTCAAGTTCTGGGCGTCATATTCCTGATGAAAATATGACCTTTATTATTAGAGCGCATGCTCGCCTTATAGGTATGAAAAAAGCTTTTTATAACGATGGGTCTTCTACTGACTCAACGTGGTTTGAAAATGATGGTATTGTTAGTAAAATATCTATGTATGGACCGACAACCGGAATGAACGGACCAGATCCAATCGCAATATACCATGAAAATGAATTGCTGATCCCTGGGCAATGGTATGTGATTGGTGAATACAAGTCAGACCACCGGAAATTTATCGGTCATGGTGCGACACCAACTGAACAGGACTCGATAAAAATATTATTTTCTGATCATATGTCATTACTATGGACTCTTCCAGAATAAAGGTATATAACAAATGATTAATATTGAGGAATTTGAGAAACTGGAATTAAGAGTTGGAACAATAAGAAAAGCAGAGAATTTTCCTAAAGCTAAAAAACCTGCTTATAAACTCAGAATTGATTTTGGATCGTTTGGAAGGAAATGGTCCAGTGCTCAAATTACAGAAAATTATTCATTAATCGCCCTGGTAGGACGCCGTATTATTGCAGCCATGAATCTGGGTAATAAAGTAATTGGCACATTTAAATCCGAAGTCCTTGTAATGGGAGCTGAGGACAATAATGGTAACATTGTACTTATTGAGCCTGACAGAGATATTGAAAATGGTTCTTTGGTTGATTAAACATATTTGATTGAAACTATATATATTTGTAATATACAAATATGGAATTTGGGGAATTACTTAATCAATTTCTGATTGACCTCCAGGCTCTATTCCGTACACATACAAAAAGTTTAAATCTTACATTACCCCAAATTATGCTCCTTTCATCTATTCCAACTGATGGAATAGATATGACCTCATTATCTCATCGTTTAGGAATAGATAATAGTACTCTTACTCGCCTTATTGATGTATTGGTTAAAAATCGATATGTGCAAAAGAATAAACACCACTCAGACAAAAGGTCTATTGTTGTGAGCTTAACCGAGCAAGGTGAAATGCTTCATTCATCAATTGAATCTGAAATCGATCGTTTTGGTTCCGAATTATTTTCCCAAATACCTGTAGAAGATCAAGATGAAATAAAGGAAATATTATCATCGTTTCATTGGATTGTTTCAAAATATAGATTAAATAATTAATATTGTATAATACAAATATATCAAAAGAGATTTTATGTTGGTATGATAAAAATAAGCGGGATTTACCATGGAGAAAAACAAACGATCCCTATAAAATTTGGTTATCTGAAGTCATGTTGCAGCAGACAAAGGTTGAAACGGTCATTCCTTATTATAATAATTGGTTAAAGAATTACAAAACTATTCAATCAGTTGCTCAGGCAAATCTAGATGAATTATTAAAAATATGGGAAGGGATGGGTTATTATTCTAGATGCAAAAATTTTTATCACGCAGCCAAAGAAATTATTTATAAATACAATGGTACTATCCCAAATCAATTTGATGTTTTTAAATCTTTGCCTGGCGTCGGGGATTATATTGCAGGTGCAGTTATGTCGATTGCCTTTAATCACCCACATCCTTCAATAGATGGAAATCATCGCAGGGTAATATCCAGAATATTAGGAATAAAAAATGTATCTCGTTACAATAAAAATCGTATATATAATTATTTAAAAAAAATAGTAGAAATAGATCGACCTGGAGATCTAAATCAGGCAATAATGGATATCGGCAGCACTATCTGTAAACCTAAAGAAGTTTTTTGTGATTTTTGTCCAATTCAATTTTCATGTAAAGCTTGTGTTTCGAGTAAACCTCTTGAATACCCTAAAAAAATATATAAAAAGAAAATACCTACAAGAAACCTTGCTGCTGCTTTAATTGAATACGGTGATTATATCCTTATTTCGAAACGACCCGTAGATGGGCAATTGGGTGGATTGTGGGAATTACCAAATATTGAATTAAAAAATGGGGAATGCCCAGAAAAATTATTAAAAAAAAGTATTAATAATCACTACGCTTGTACTATAAAAGTGGGGAAAAATCTTGGTTTAATCCACCATACGTTTACACATTTTAAAATGAATATTACCCTTTTTCGTTGTCTTCTAAAACATGATCAAAAAGTTGATTCTTCCATGAAATGGGTACGATGGTCTGAATTAGATCAATATGCCTTCTCAAAGGGAAACCATAAACTGTTTCTATTATATCAAAAAGAAAATGTTTAGAGCAATTTTTTCCATTATTCTATGGCCTATCGGAGCTATAATATTTTTAATTGGGACAATTGTTTATTCTGTTTCAATTGTTTTTTTCTCTCCCAATAAACTCCATCCTCTAGCCCGAGTTTTGGCCAGAATATTTATGCTTTTTGGAGGACAATGGTTTCGCGTAAAAGGTATAGCCCCTGATCCAAAAAACGGCCCTTATTTATATATGATAAATCATGCATCTTTGTTTGATGCTATGATGGTTGTTGCAAGTATACGCCATTATTTTACCGGTGTTGGTAAGGTGGAACAATTTTCCTATCCTATTTGGGGATATTTAGCAAAGCAATATGGTGTTATTCCTATTGTAAGGCAACAACTGGGTCAGGCTATTAATAGCCTAGTTAAAGTAGAAGAAGCCATAAGAAAAGGTGTTTCTATTATGCTTGCACCAGAAGGTACACGAACACTTACAGGTCAACTGGGCACATTTAAAAAAGGGCCATTCCATGTTGCAAAAAATACTGGAGTGACAATTATACCAATGGGTCTACTTGGTGCTTATAGTGCAAAAAGTAAAAGTGACTGGCGAATTCAACCAGGTATTCTGACCACAGTTTTCGGTGACCCGATCACAATTGAAAATTATGAAAATCTTAGCCTAGAAGAGTTACAAGAATTAGTTAAAAAGAAAATATCAGAATTAATCAGGACAAAATTATAGATGCGTAATAAGCTTTTAAAAATTGATACAGATGCCATTCATTTATTTATAATCAACCGTGTTTCCTTGTTCATCGGTTTTGATTAACCAGACATCTATATCAAAAAGAAAATGTTTAGAACAATTTTTTCCATTATTCTATGGCCTATTGGGAGTATAATATTTTTAATTGGGGCAATTGTTTATTCTGTTTCAATTGTTTTTTCCTCTCCTAAGAAACTCCATCCCCTGGCCCGAGTTTTATCTAGAACAATTATGCTTTTTGGGGGACAATGGTTTCGTGTAAAAGGTATAGCTCCTGATCCAAAAAACGGACCTTATTTATATATGATGAATCATGAATCTTTGTTTGATGCTTTTATGATGGTTGCAAGTATACGCCATTATTTTACCGGTGTTGGTAAGGTGGAACAATTTTCCTATCCTATTTGGGGATATTTAGCAAAGCAATATGGTGTTATTCCTATTGTAAGGCAACAACTGGGTCAGGCTATTAATAGCCTAGTTAAAGTAGAAGAAGCCATAAGAAAAGGTGTTTCTATTATGCTTGCACCAGAAGGTACACGAACACTTACAGGTCAACTGGGCACATTTAAAAAAGGGCCATTCCATGTTGCAAAAAATACTGGAGTGACAATTATACCAATGGGTCTACTTGGTGCTTATAGTGCAAAAAGTAAAAGTGACTGGCGAATTCAACCAGGTATTCTGACCACAGTTTTCGGTGACCCGATCACAATTGAAAATTATGAAAATCTTAGCCTAGAAGAGTTACAAGAATTAGTTAAAAAGAAAATATCAGAATTAATCAGGACAAAATTATAGATGCGTAATAAGCTTTTTCTGTTCGATATTGATGGAACTCTCATATCTCCGGGGAATGTTGCCCGAAAACTATTAGATAAAATTATTGTTAGAAATTTTGGGCAATCCCCTAACCTCACTTATGATGATGTGGCCGGTTCGACAGACCCCTTAATTGTGGAAAAAGCACTTGTTAAAATTGGTATTGCGGATGGAGAAATATCTAACGGTGCTAAAACTATTTTTGATCAATATCAGAAAGAGTTAGCACCAGTTTACAATAATTCGGATTTACCCTTTGTTTACGATGACTGTGTTCATTTATTGAATAGAGTAAAGCAAGCCGGCCTATCATATGGACTTCTATCTGGAAACATTAAGGCCACTGCTAAAATAAAACTGGACAAATTTAATTTATGGAATGTATTCCCATTTGGTGTTTTTGGAGATGATGCTGCAATGAGATCGGATCTGCCTTGGCTAGCACGAGAAAAAGCATGGGATGTCTTGGAGAAATCCTTTCGGTTTGAAGATATTATTATTGTAGGAGACACTGTACAGGATGCTATTGCTGCCAATAAAAATCAAACAAAATCTATTATTGTGTGTCGAAAGCATCAGCGTAGAAATGAATTGGAAAATTCAAATCCAACAATTGTTGTGGATGATTTAAACGAAGTGGATGTGAATTCATTTATTTAATCCAAATCGATTAGAATATTAATTTCAATAATGGAAAATATCACATATTACACAACATTGAGGTTACTCCATTTTATAGGTATGGCAGCCTGGTTTGGAACAGCACTTGCTGTAACTATTATTTGGTCTAAAAAACAAACTGAAGATGTAGATCTTATGTTAGATTTAATCACAAAGGTTGAAATGCCCGCTTCCTTTTTTATTCCTTTAACCGGTGTTCTTATGATGATCGATCAAACTCATTGGCTCCAAGTTGGGTGGATGCATTTAAAAATATTGTTTGGGCTTGCTGCGGTTGGATTTACTCATATGTCTAGGGCAAAGCTAATTCACAGCGACATGAATGATGAATATGTGAAGCAAAAATTCAGTTTAAATCGAAATTTGTGTTTATTGGCCCTTACTATTGTTATAGTTATTGTAGGATACAATTAAAATGGGAAAGCCCCATGAATATGCACCCATTGAATGGTTAGAGCTAACTGAAAACAAAATATCATTATCATCCCTATCCGGAATGGATGAATCCAGTAGTGAATCCAAAGGCGCAATTTCTATTATATCTTATTTTGCAGAATGGTGCCCTAATTGCCATTATGAAGCTGAACAAATTCCGAAGCTTTATGAAGAATTTAGTCCCAGTGGTCTTGGTATGACATTAGTAATGGATTATGCGCCTAAGGAAGCTTCAAGAGCATTCACACAATTATATGGCTTAAATATGAACTGGGTTTTAGGTGAATTGAACGAAAAGGATGAAGAAAAAAGAAATAATACACTATTTTATAATTTTAGAAAATCCTTAAATGATTCTAGGAGGTGGGGAACGCCATTCCACATCATTATCAAGGATGGCAATATGGATTATATTGGAATTGTAAAGGGGGAGTTTATTTGTGAAGAAATTCGATCATTTTTGAATACTTATCTTTAGTTCAGGTCACCCCGGCTTTTTTTAAAGCCGAATGCCATTTATTAATTTTTCGCAGGTATGAGCAATCGCCAGAGCATCTGCCTCTACATGCCCAGGCCTTGGATATTTTAAAGTGTGTTTATCTTCCGATTTAAATACAACATGATTCGATAAATTGGATAAAAATATTTTTGTGGAAGAAGTCCCCTGATCAATAACTAGGGTGGTATTCTTTTTATCTGGCGGCAAATTAGCCAGAAAGAGTTATATCATAAATTTCTTCAAATTCTTCAGTTTTAATCATACGGATTGCATCCCAAGTTAACTTTGTGCATACTTTTGCGCAAATCTGACATCCAATGCATTCATCGAAACGAACTTGAACCGGTGCAATCGGAATCCCGTATTTTTCATTTGGAACGGGCTCAATACAATCTACAGGGCAAAAAGGTACACAAACCTGACATCCAGTGCAACCGTCCTCATCGACTACAGCCATTAATTTCGGTTTCTTTTTCTTAAAATTAACCTTAGCTGCTGGTTCTGGAACTGTTTTATAATGATTGTATTTATAGTTATTTGCCATGATAATGGGTTTAATTATAAGTACAAAAATTACGAAAATTTGTATTTTATCACCAAAAGTCTTTTTGTCAATTAAAAAAGTGATTTAATTTTGCCAGCGTTTTGAAAACTTTATAGGAGAAAACGATGACCTACATTATAGCTGAACCATGTGTTGGAATTTGCGATTCCGCTTGTGTGGAAGTTTGTCCAGTAGATTGTATACATGGACCAGATGATAAAACCGGTGCTGGCGCAGAAGCAAAAGCAGATGGTTTTGATCCTGAGGGAAAACAACTTTATATTGATCCAGAAGAATGTATTGATTGTGGGGCTTGTGAACCGGAATGTCCTGTAGAAGCTATTTTTGAAGAAAGCGAAGTACCTGAAGAATGGCATAAGTTTAGTAGAATTAATTATGAATGGTTCGGCCAAGAATATCCAGGTTAAGACTTACTTAATTAAAAAAACTTGCATAAAACGGTTGTTGTAATTTCAACAGCCGTTTTTTTTGCTTTCCTATGAATAATAATCAAGTACTTGAATTACTAAAATCAGTAAACTATCCCGGATTCAGCCGAGACATTGTTTCTTTCGGGATGGTTGATGACGTAGAAATTGATGGTGAAACTGTAAACGTTACTCTCAAGATTACCACTCAACAAGAAGCAAAGATAACTGCTGTAATTAACGATGTCACCCAAACATTAGAAAAGTCAAAAGCTTTTACCAATGTTAATGTTTCAGTAAATAAAAATGCTGCACCATCCAATATCGGAAATGTAGCCCAATCCCCCGCACAAAAACCGGCATCAACTTTAGATGGGGTTAAGCATGTTATTGCCATTGCAAGTGGAAAAGGCGGTGTAGGGAAATCCACCGTTGCCGCAAACTTAGCATTTACACTTAAAAATGCAGGCAATTCTGTTGGTCTTCTAGATTTAGATATTTATGGCCCATCCTTGCCAATTATTCTAGGGACTAACGAACAACCTCAAATGACGCAGGATCGTAAACTTATCCCCTTAGATCATATGGGGCTGAAAATAATGAGTTTTGGTTTTATTAGTGGCAACGAAACACCAGTGATATGGCGTGGCCCATTGATCGCTCGAATGACAGAACAATTTTTTCGCGATGTAGAATGGGGTGAATTGGATTATTTAATTCTTGACCTTCCCCCAGGTACTGGGGATGTTCAGCTTACCCTCACCCAAAAATTGAAAATTAGTGGAGCAGTCATTGTTACAACACCGCAGGATATTGCGTTGGCTGATGTACGTAAGGGCGCCGATATGTTTAAAAAAGTACATACACCTGTTTTGGGTGTTATTGAAAATATGTCTGGCCTGTTTATAAAAGGTCAGATTGAAGGTGGTAGTACAGTCTCAATTGAAGGTCAACATGTAGATGTAGAATCTGATGGGAAATTTGGAATTCGGATTGATTTATTTAAACGTGGTGGTGGAAAATCTGAAAGTGATCGATTAGAAGTACAATTGTTAGGTGAAATTCCGATTTCGCAAGAAATTATGGAAGCCACTGATGCTGGTGAACCTATTACAAGTAAGAATCCTGAATCACAAGTGTCCGAAATTTATCGATCCATTGCTGAAAAGATTGTAAATGTCCTGAACTAATGTTCAGTTCATTCTCCGAAATAATTACGCTCATATTTTTGGGCTTTGCTTTTGTTTATCCTTTTTTTCTTTGGATTACACCTCTCAAAACAATCGACAAAGGTTTTTATCGGTTTAACCTTGGTATGTGTTGTATCGTAGGTGCTATAGGAGGGACCACATTCCACTTTCTTAATCCAGACTTTGTTAGTGAAATTTATCTTTGGGTTTGGTTTGGCGCAATCATGTCCATTACGGCCATTTATTGGAATTCCAACCATATCAACAATTTAGTAATCACAAGTATTGCAATTTTTGGAATTGTTACAATGATTCAGGTGGTTAATAACCTTACCCATGATTTTTATTCCTATGGTGTGTGGTTTATCGTTCTTTTGGGTTCGGCAATTACAGCAGCAGTATTCTTTGCGATGATTCTGGGACATTGGTATTTAAATGTTGTTGCTTTACCCATCAAATTGTTAAAAAAAGCTACTCTTGTAATGTGGGTTTTATTATTTATCCGCACTATTTGGGATGTATTGTTTATATCAATTGATTCTTTTGTTGATTCATTTGGAATAAGTCATAGCATTTGGGTATACATGTTACAATTTGAAGGGTTCTTGCTGTTGGTGGCATTTTTTATGGGCAATATTGTCCCCATTGTTTTAAATATCTTTATATGGAATACTTTAAAATTACAGGCGACCCAAAGCGCTACTGGGCTTTTATATGTTTCTGTTTTGTCCATTTTGTTTGGTGATCTGTTATATAAATATTACTTACTCCAATATGGATTTTTATTGTGAGTCTACTAGATTGTGAAATCTGTAAAAAGACAAAGTCATTTCCAGAAGCTCTTTACTGTAATGAATGTCAAAAACCAGTTTTATTTGAAAGTAATTTGGATTTTGTTGAATGTCCTGTATGTGGCTGTGAACATTTCTATCGGAAAAAAGATTTTAACCAGGCCGTTGGATGCATCGTCATTTTAATCGGTGCACTTTTAGTTCCATGGACATATGGAATCAGCTTGCTTGTCCTTTCCATCATTGATTATCTGTTATATCGCCGTGTCAAAGATTCTGTTGAATGTTATAAATGTAAATCGGAATTTAAAGATGTGATTGTACCTGATAGACTCACTCCATTTGATCACCACATAGCAGAATTGTATGAGCTACCTGAATAATCTATACTGTTTATTCATTGATTGCACCCGTCGGAAAGAGTAATTTTTCCCTCGTTTTTTTACTTGTTTTATGAAACCTAATTCATGAATAAATCGCTGAGAGAAAAAATTGTGGAACAAGGGAATTTACCAGCGCATATCGCCATTATTATGGATGGAAACGGTCGATGGGCCAAGGCAAACAACTTGCCACGTGTTGCTGGTCACGTTGAAGGAATTAATTCTGTCCGGGAAATTGTACAGGTGTGTGGGGAAATCGGTGTATCCTACTTGACCTTGTATACTTTTTCCAATGAAAATTGGAAACGACCCCAAAAAGAAGTTTCTGCCATCATGAAATTGCTGTTAAGTACTATTAAAAAAGAAGTTGGAAACTTAAATAAAAATAATGTTCGCCTATCTACAATTGGGAATATAAATGATTTACCTGATAATTCAAGGCAGGGAATACTGGAAGGGATTGAAGTAACTAAAAATAATACAGGACTGAACTTGATTTTAGCCTTGAATTATAGCAGTCGCCAGGAACTATTAATGGCTGTTCAGCGTATTGCAGATAAAATTTTGTCAGGTGAAATGAATTCAAATCAAATTTCAGAAGCAATATTTTCCCGTGAATTGTACACAGTGGATATTCCCGATCCGGATTTATTAATCCGCACTGGTGGCGAATCACGTATCAGTAATTTTTTATTGTGGCAATTAGCCTATACTGAATTTTTTCTAACGGATATTCATTGGCCCGATTTCAGAGAAGAAGATCTATTAAATTCGATTATAGATTATCAAGGACGCCAAAGACGATTTGGTCAAATAGAGGAACAAGTATCAGCATGAAAAAATTGAGCATATTTTTTCTATCCGTTTTTGTCATGGCTCAAGCACCACCTTCATTTAAGCTAAAAGAAGTGCGTGTTGAAGGGAATGTTGCTACTAGCCAAAACATGGTGCTATACACGGCTGGCCTACAAGATGGCCAAGAAGTATCTACAGAAGATTTTCGGCGTGCGGTAAAACGCCTATGGGAATTAGGTGTTTTTAGCAATATACAAATTCATTTTGATGGTGAAACACCTGAAGGAATATTAATAAGCATTGAAGTCGAAGAATCACCTGTGTTGGGCGAAGTGATTTTTAATGGTAACAAAAAGATTAAGGATAAAAAATTTAAGAGTGAACTTTCCTTTCAGCGAGGGATGAGAATCAAACCTAATTTTATTACTAAAACAATTAAAAAAATGAAAAGCCTGTATAAAGAAGATGGCTACTTTTTAGTAGAAATTGAAGGTGAAATGAAGCCTTCGATAGTGGGCGGTGAGGAAGAAAAAAAGGATGTTGTTTTCACAATAAAAGAAGGCAAAAAAGTTAAAATAAAGGATATCCAGATCAGAGGGAATGCCAGTAATTTTGGGTGGATGGCATCAAAATCTTGGATTCCACTGCCACAGTTCATAAGAAAAAAATTATCTCTTTATAAACTTAGATGGCAACTGAAAGAAACAAAAATAAGAAGTTGGTGGCGTTTATGGGCCGCTGCATTTGATGAAAAAAAATTCGAAGAAGACTTAGAAGCTCTTACTTCCTTTTACCGAGATGAAGGTTATCGCGATTTTACAGTTTTGTCCGATTCAATATATTATGAACCTAAGAAAAAAGGATTGGTGGTTGATATTAAGGTAGTTGAAGGCAACCGGTATAAATACCAGGATTTTACTTGGGAAGGCCATACTCTCTACGAAACCGATGATTTGGCTAATGCACTAAATCTGGAAAAGGGGGATTACTTCAGCCAATCCAGTTTTCAAGAAGCGTTTCAAAACATGCAGAGTTTGTATATGGATCGTGGCTATTTGTATGTGAACATTGAGCCATTTTTTACCCCGGTTGGTGAAGATTCAATCAATATCCATTTTTCCATCACAGAAAACAATCAGGTATATATACGTAACATCAATATATATGGAAACGAGAAAACCCGGGAGAATGTCATCCGGAGAGAATTGGATGTTTACCCAGGTGATTTATTCCGTCGGGCATTGTTGGAACGCAGTATCAGAAAATTGCACGTTTTAAATTATTTTGATCCAACATCTCTTAATCCAAATGTTATTCCCATTGATGATGATGAAATTGACCTCGATATTACCCTTAAAGAAAAATCATCTGATAAAGCTAGTGCGAATATAGGATTTACTGGTATCTATGGAATGACTGGAGGTGCAAATGTTGAATTCAATAATTTTCAAGGAAGAGGACAAGTCCTTTCTGTAGGATTTGAAGTTGGTACACAGATGTCAGTAATGAATAATTATGGTACACCTGGGAAATATGAATCTTTTAATATACGCTTTATGGATCCAATGTTCAGGGATACTCCCAATCGGATTGGGTTTTCTATTTTTTATACATTTAGAGGACAGGGAAACTCATATTATTTTTATCCATTTGACCAAAGATCACGAGGAACATCAATACAGTGGGGACGGCGATTAAAATGGCCAGATGATTATTTTAGAGCCTATTGGGAGATGACTGTGAGAAAAGCTGAATACATGGGTGATGAAGAGATTCTCAATCAGTATATTGGAAATTTCCGTGAATCCACAGGTATAAATTTAAGACAATCCATTAGCCGTGACAGTCGTGACCGGGCTGAGTTTCCGACCCAAGGATCACGTGCAACATGGGAATCTACTTTTTCCGGGGGTATTTTAGGTGGTGATGAGAATTACCATAAACATGTTTTGACTTTAGACTGGTATACACCTACATTCTGGAAATTTGTATTAACCAGTTCATTGAAAGTAGGTACCATCCGAATGTTAAATACTGGCGGCGATAATTTCGCTTATATCCCGCCTTATGAAAGATTTATTATGGGTGGTAACGGTATTCCTTACGGGACGATGCTTAGAGGGTATCCAGATAATGCTGTTGGCCCAACAACATCGCAGGGGCGTAGTATCGGTGGTAACACAATGTTAAAGTATACAACAGAATTTAGAGTGCCACTTTCTGAAAATCCGGTTGTTTACGCAATGTTGTTTGCAGAAGCAGGCGGGGTGTGGAATGATACACGGCTTATGCAGTCATTGGGATTTCCGCGCAGGTATCCGCTTGAACTTAAACGATCTGCTGGTATTGGGATAAGATTCTTTATGCCCATGATTGGACAGCTTGGTTTCGATATGGGTTACGGTTTTGATGACATTACCGGCGACGGCAATCCTCAGGGTTGGGAATACACAATCATTTTTGGTAGATGATAATTAAATCAAGGAGGTAAATGTGATTCGGAAAACAATCACAACCGTGGGCATTATGGCAATGATTTTGCCAGTATTACTTACGGCTCAAAATAAAATTGGATTTGTTCAATCAGATCGTATACGTGCAGAGTACGAAGAATTCAAAGATGCGGAGGCCCAGCTTCAGCTGGAATATCGCCAAGTGAATGCGCAGTATAACAAAATGGTTGTTGAACTTGACAGTATTAAACAAGCGTTCGAAACCCAGCGCCTTATGAGCAGTCCAGATTGGCGTAAAGAAAAAGAAGTTGAAATCGCTTCTCGCGAACAAACGATTCAACAATTCCAGGTGACAAAGGTTGGCCCTGAAGGTGAACTATACCGTAGACAAGCGCAGTTAGAATTTGATATTCTTTCAAAAGTAAAACGCGCTGTAGATAAAGTTGCGTCTGCAAAAAATATTGATTTTATTATTGATGGTTCAGTAGCATTGTTATACGGAAATCCTGTACATGATTTGACTGATGATGTTTTATTTGAATTACGCAAATACAATATACCGGATGATGATAATTCAGTAAACAAAAAATAGGTTCAATTTTTCTTGCCTACTTTAAAAGAATTAGCAGATTTTTTGCAGGGTACCGTTGTTGGTAATCCCAAGTTAAATATTCGAGGTGTTTCAACTATTAAGGATGGGAAACCAGGTACTATTACTTTTATAGTTAATCAAAAATATTTCAAATACATTGAATCAACGCAAGCCTCTGCTGTAATTGCTTCCGATTCGGAAATACTAAATGATTTGGATGGTATTATTGTAGATAATCCAAAATTAGCAATGGTAAAAATATTGGATTATTTTTCCCCTCAATACTCTTCGCAAAAAGGGATTCATAAAACAGCAATAATTGATGCTGATGCCGTATTGGGGAAGGGAGTATCCATTGGCCCATATAGCATCATTGATCGTGGCGTAGTCATTGGTGATAATACGGTCATAGGTGCCAATAATGTAATTAATGCCGATACCGTTATTGGTTGTGATTCTGAGATAGAAAACAGCATCCATCTTCATCATCGCACGATAATAGGTGATAGGTGCTTGATTCATTCTGGTACAGTGATTGGATGTGATGGATTTGGATTTTTTACTCAAAATGATATTAATTATAAAGTTCCACAAAACGGTAATGTTACTATTGGTAATGATGTTGAATTAGGTGCAAATTGTACGATAGACCGTGGGACAATTGGAGAAACCACTATTGGTGACATGTGTAAATTTGATAATAATGTCCAAATCGCCCACAATGTTTCTATAGGGAAAGGTTGTTTACTAACAGCGCACGTTACAATAGCTGGAAGCACAAAAGTTGGAGAGTTTTGTAGCTTTGGTGGCCAAGCAGGTGCGATTGATCATATTTCAATTGGAGATCGTGCAATATTAGCTTGCTACACAGTGGCTATGAAAGATCTCACAGGCGGAAAAATTTATGCGGGTGCACCCGCTAGAGAAATAAAGGAAAAAAACCGTCGAGATGCTGTTCATATAGAAGTGAAAAGATTAAAAAATAAAATGAAAGAACTAGAAAAATATTTTTTGGTCCCAGAATAAATGAATTTCATTAAAAATCAGTGTACAATTGGAAATAAAACATCTTGTGTAGGTGTGGGTCTGCATACCGGTGTTGAATCAAAGATAACTTTTAAACCTGCACCCGAGGATTTTGGAATTCGTTTTAAACGTATGGATGTAGAAGGATGCCCAGAAATCCGTGCCGATATAGATCATGTAGTTGATATTTCACGCGGGACAACTATTGAAGAAAATGGCGTGAGGATCCATACGGTTGAGCATACATTGGCTGCCTGTGTTGGTATTGGACTAGATAATGTTCTTATTGAGTTGACTGCAAAAGAACCACCGGTTATGGATGGTAGTGCTATTGATTTTGTTGAAGCATTACTTAAAGCAGGAATTGTCAAACAGAATACACCAAAAAATTATCTTCATATTGATGAGGCAGTTGGTTATACTGACCATAAGCGTGGTGTTGATATTCATATTATGCCCTCTGACCAGTTCCGTATTACTTTTATGATTGACTATAAATTCCGCTCTCTAGGTACGCAATTTACTACTTTAGATAAGCTGGAAGAAAATTTTGCCAAAGATATAGCTCCAGCCCGAACATTCGCTTTTTTAAGTGAAGTTGAAGCTTTAAAGAAAAATGGACTGATTCAAGGCGGAAATTTGGATAATGCTGTTGTAATTCTAGATAAGGAAATTGACCAGACAGAAGCAGATAATCTTAAAGGGTTATTTGGAATTAAAAAGGAAATTAGTCTAGGAGCCAACGGAATACTAAATGGTAAAAAATTGCGTTTTGACAATGAACCCGTACGTCATAAGGCATTGGATTTAATTGGTGATTTAGCCCTATTAGGTATGCCACTGCAAGGCCATGTTATTGCTTCAAAAAGTGGCCATGCAGCCAATGTAGAATTGGTTAAGAAAATAAAGAAAGTTTATGAAAAGAAAATCTTGCAACGGCGTTTTCAGAAAAATGCCAATTCCAAGTTCATGTTTGATATTAATTCAATTTTAAATTTGCTTCCCCATCGATATCCCTTTGTTTTAGTGGATAGAATTATCGATATCACTCCAGGTGAAAAATTGACCGCATATAAAAATGTGACAATTAATGAACCTTTTTTTCAAGGGCATTTCCCAAGTCAGCCTGTGATGCCAGGTGTATTGGTGTTAGAGGCTATGGCTCAAGCTGGGGCGTTTTTAGTTCTAAATAGTGTTGATGATCCTCTAAAAAAGAATATGTTTATCTCTGCGTTATCTGAAGCAAAATTCCGCCACCCAATTATCCCTGGTGATCAACTCCGTCTTGAAATGAGAATAGAAAAGTTCAAACTTGAAACAGCGATAATAGTTGGTAAAGGATATGTTGGAGAAAAACTAGTGGCAGAAGCTAAAATCAATGCTACGGTGGTGGACCGGGCGGGAGCCTGATCCCCCCATCTCCATACATTCAACCTCAATTATATCTCCTAAGGCAGAACTCGGCCAAAATGTATCCGTTGGTGCTTATAATATAATTGAGAAAGGTGTAAAAATTGGTGATGGAACATCCATTGGCAATTATAATACCATCTGTAAAGGAACAACCATTGGTTCCAATTGTACCATTTATCATAATTGTTCGATTGGGGAAGCCCCCCAAGATCTAAAATATTCTGGTGAAAAAACTATAACCGTAATTGGGGATAATGTTATCATTCGTGAATCTGTCACAATTAACCGAGGTACAATTGCACATGGGAAAACTGTTATTGGCAATAACGTTTTATTAATGGCTTGCGTTCATGTTGCCCATGATTGTTTTGTTGGAGATAATACAAACATGGCCAATGTTGCCACCTTGGGTGGACACGTTAAACTGGGAACATGGGTTAACCTGGGTGGAGGTGTAATGGTGCACCAGTTTGGGAAAATAGGTTCCCATTCATTTGTAGGTGGAGGTTATCGTGTTGTGCAAGATGTACCGCCATTTATTATTGCTGCAGGTGAGCCATTACGGTTTGGTGGAATTAATAAAATTGGACTACAACGACGGGGTTTTTCAGATGAAAAACGGTTGCTTATAAAGAAAGCCTATCGTACCTATTTTGTTTCAAAAATCAATCGAACAGACGCATTAAATAAAATAAAAAGCGAATTACCAGCTACAGATGAAATTAAAGAAATTGTTCAATTTATTGAAAACAGCGAAAGAGGGATTATTTAATTCCAACTACCCCATAATTTGGGCTATGCGAGTTGTTTCTTTTATTTTTTTTGTATCTGTATCTTTAGGACAATGGACAAGCTTTAAATTGGATCAATTATCAGATTATTCTAAAGAATCCACTACACTTTTTCGCCAAGCAGGATTTGCAGCCACACACCATTATCCCATGCAAATTAATGGGGAGGACCGAATTATTTATGGGGGATCCATGATAAAAGGAAATTCAATAAATGGATTTCTTCCCGCACTACAGGGTCAATTAAAGGTGTCTTGGAATTTATACTTAAAGGGAAGAATGACCGCCTATTCAGGTAAAGAAGGAGCCGTCCAGATGTACGGCTGGGGATTATCTTTAAAACCGGGGAAAGAAGATGTTCCGTCTAAGTGGGTTGTTAATTTTGATTCTGGAAGATTGTATTCACATGATCAGGTAAAAGTGTCAGCTTTACAGGTAACTGCAGAACGTGAATTAAGTTGGAAAAAATTCCCGATTTATCTTGGTTTTGGAATGAACATGTTGAGTGCTGATCCTTATTTACAATTTGAAGATAATTATATGGAAAAGGTAGAAATTCAAACAAACTTTATTAATATTGGGACTTCCGCTACATTTTTTGGTATGCAAGCAATTCCGCAAATTTGGTTAGCTTCGAAGTATTCCATGGTGTCTTTAACCATTGTTGGAATATTATAATTATGAAAAAAATTTCTATACTCGGTTCGACCGGATCCATTGGTATTAATACATTAAATGTAATAGATAACTTAGGTGACAAATACAAAGTTTTTGGATTAAGTGCGAATAAAAATGGGAAACTGTTGGTTGAACAAGCAAAAAAATATCGTCCAGAATCTGTTGTGATTATAGATACGGATGCAGTGGATTTTATTAAAAGCGAATTGAAAGAAATAGGTATAACGGTTCTTGTGGGAAGAGAAGGGCTATTGGAATTAGCGAGTCGAGATGATATCGATATTATGGTAAATGGATTGGTCGGGTCTTCAGGAATGGAGCCAACTTTGAATGCAGTAAAAGCTGGGGTTGATGTAGCTCTCAGCAACAAAGAGAGTTTGGTGATGGCAGGTGAAATTATTGAACGGGAAAAATCAGTGTCAGGTGCAAAGATCTTTCCTGTGGATAGTGAGCACTCTGCTATATGGCAATGCCTTACTGGTGAAACTTTGGAAGATGTAGAGCGGATTATTCTTACCGGCAGCGGTGGTCCTTTTCGCACCTTAGATTTGAATAGATTTAAGGATGTAATACCGGCGGATGCATTGAAACACCCTAACTGGAAAATGGGGAATAAAATCACTATCGATTCAGCGACAATGATGAATAAAGGACTCGAAGTGATTGAAGCTCATTGGTTATTTGGTTTAAGTATAGAAAAAATTGATATTGTTGTTCATCCCGAATCGATAATTCATTCCATGGTGGAATTCAAAGATAAGTCAGTAAAAGCCCAACTTGGTGTGCCGGACATGAAAATACCAATTCAATATGCCCTTACCCATCCACGACACATTACAGCCGCTTGGCAAGGATTAGATTTAATCGAAATTGAATCCCTTACATTTCAAGCACCTGATTTAAACCGCTTTCCATGCATTGGTCTAGCTTATAACGCGATGAAGCAAGGTGGTACAAATTCAGCCGTATTGAATGTTGCCAATGAACAAGCCGTTTATCGATTTTTAGATGGTGAGATTGGTTTTTTAGATATCCCAGAAATTATTGAGAAGACATGTGAAAATCATGAATGGATTGAGCACCCATCTGTGGAGGAAATACTTAGTCTGGAAAATTGGGCTAGTAATTTTGTAAAATCTATTGAGAGCCGATATATTTAAAAAATGTTACATTTAAGCTAATGTGGGATTGATTCAATGAAATGATAACTTTAATCGCAACAATTGTTTTATTAGGGGTCCTGATTTTTATCCATGAGCTAGGTCATTATCTAGCGGCACGTTCGATTGGCGTTCGAGTAGAACGTTTTTCAATTGGTTATCCACCGCGTCTCATGGCTTTCACTTCCATCAAAGATGGTTGGAAATTTCAGTTTTTTTTCTATCGAAAAAATGAAAAAGGAAAACTGGAATGGGGACCAATTAAGACGACCTCAATTACACGCTCAGGTAGAAAAGGAACCGGTACCGAATATTGTTTTGCTATTATTCCATTTGGTGGATATGTGAAAGTTGCTGGTATAATTGACGAAAGTATGGATGCAACTTATAAACATGAACCCTATGAATTGATGAGTAAACCAAAATGGCAACAAATTTGGTTTATGAGTGCTGGTGTTATCATGAATACATTATTAGCCTTCGTTATTTTTACGGGGTTATCTTATTCTAGCGGAAAACCAATTATTTCAAATGAACCGGTAATCAATGAATTGTTGCCGGGGTTACCAGCTGATATTGCCGGGTTAAAATCAGGTGATAAAATTAAAATGGTGGAAGGAAAAAATATTTTAACCTGGGAGAACCTGACTGAAGAAATTCACCAAAGGCCAAATCAAAAGATAGATCTAACCTATCTAAGAGATGGAACAACAAAATCTATTTCATTGGAAACGACCTTTCAAATAAATCCTGAGTCAGGAGATACGCTTGGTGTAATAGGAATTTATCCAAAGTATCAATACTATCCAGTTTCATTTATAGAAAGTATGAATATGGGTATGGGAGCTACTGCCAGGGGATTTGGCATGCTCGTTTTATCCATACGTATGTTGGTATCCGGGCAGGCTTCCCTAAAAGAACTGGGTGGACCAATTTTTATTGCACAATTGGCCGGCGAGACAGCAAAATTAGGATGGATTCCATTTTTATCTCTGATGGCCCTTATCAGTTGTAACCTGGCATTTATAAACGTGCTACCTATCCCAGGCCTGGATGGCGGTCACATTTTTTTAACACTAATTGAAGGAATCATCCGCCGACCTCTTACCGTGAAAGTGCGTTTAGCCATTCAACAAATTGGAATGGTCTTGTTATTGATGCTGATGATTACGGTAATTGTAAATGATGTAGGGAGATTGTTTGGGAATTAATTCCTTTAAAGTGATTATTGCTATTTAACTGACCTTCTTCAGCAAAAGCATCATGGATCCAAATTTCATTTTAATTTGAATTTTTACAGGTAAACGCTTTTTATCATCACTGATCCAGATTTGCATATCCCCTGCATTTTTAAATAGGTTTTTCCCGTCACTAAATGGTCGAATCACTTTGCAGGAGAATGTTCCTAGCGGTGACTTCACTATTTCTTTTCCAGTCATTTGAAGATTATAATGAACGATTTTTCTACCTTCAAATGATGAGAAAGACATTACTTCATTTTCTTTGAGAAGAATAGTTCGAAGATAATAAAACATAGAAAAAGAATCCCGTGCTTTAAAATCAATTGCAACTTCTTTGGTTTCAGTTCTGGCAACAGATTTATCATAATCAAAAATTACATCGACTGATTTTTGATAATTACCTTCATTAATATCTTTTTTTAATCTGTGTGTAAAAAATTCTTTTGTATCCATCCAAATGTCGATTTTATCTTGAATTTTAAATAGTTGATCGGCTAACCCTTTTGTATTTGCAGAAAAGGTAACATGGTATGCATCATTTCCGTTAATCTGTTCAATTCCAGTTACATAGAGTTCTGCTTGTCCAACGGGGATGAAATTAAATTCAGCAGTATATTTCAAGGATTCGCCGGTCTTGAATGGCACTTCTTTTGACCATGCAATGGATATGAAAAAGAGTGTAATAAATATTTTTTTCAAGAACGAATAACTTTGAGCTTTGATTTTTCCAGTTTATATATGGTTGAACCGATGGATTCTGGGAGCGGACCGTCATCAATCAACAAATCAAATTCCCCATCAAATTCTGCAACAATTACATCTGGATTATTTATAGGAGTTTCTCCAGTTCTGTTTACTGATGTTGTCGTGATTGGGAATCCAAGTTTTTCACATAGGTCCGGTCCAAATGGGTGGGCAGGGATTCGAATACCTAAGGTCTTTCCCTCGCCTAAAATTGAAGGATGAACTATGCCCTTTTTAACAGGTAAAATAATAGTCGTAGGTCCTCGTAAATATTGTTTTACAGTCTCCCAGTCTTCATATGTGATGTCTGCCCAAGATAATACCGTGCTAGGATTTGGTGCAATAACACTTAAAGGAGTACTGCGTCCTTTAATTATTTTCAATCGTTTTATGGCCGTTTCATTGCGGGCATCTACTCCAAATCCATAAAGGGTATCAGTGGGGTAAACAATTACACCACCGTACAGAATGGCGTTTCCTGCTGCCTGAATTGCATTATCAGAACCACATTTTATTCGGTCAGTTGTTTTTTGGTTCACGCCTTTGATTTGGTTTTCCATTTACGGTGAAACCAGAAATAATGATCTGGGTATTCCCGTACCTTTGCTTCTAGCATCTTTGTGTATGCTTGCGTGATAGTTTCAATAGACATACTGCCATTTAGTTCAATAGATGAAAATGAAATAACAACTGTCCCATTATTTTCTTTATGTGCCACAGAAAAAACCATCGGTGCACCTGTCCGCATATGAAAAATAGCTGTTCCTTTAGGTGTTGAAGATTGTTGCCCAAAAAATTGGACAAATACACCACGCCCTTTTGCGTCTTGATCGCTAGCTATAATTAACATATTATTTTCTTTAAACAACTCATACATATTATTCAGGGAGGATTTACGATAAATATGATTCATTCCGTAAGACTCGCGCATTTCTTTAAAAAATAGATCAGCACCTTGGTTACCTTGTCGTTGAATAATACCCCAAATCGGATATCCATTTACACCTAGCCAGGAACCTAATATTTCCCATAAGCCAAAATGGCCAGTAACAATGATTACACCCTTTTTTTGTTCTGCGGCTTTGTCAAGAATGTGCTTGTTTTTAACATGAAAATGGATAGAATTGTATGATTTCGGAAGAGAAAGAAATTCTAAAAAATTGGTAAAAAATAAACGATAAGTACTTATTAAAACGTTATTGATCCATGTTTCACTTTTATCAGGAAATGCTGTTTTGATATTATTATATGCTAGTTCTTTTCGGATAGGTATGCGGTTAAAAGCGAAAGCACCCAATTTATTTGCGAACCGAGATCGAGCTGTATTTGATAATCGCCGCATCCGACGGGAAGCGACATGTAATAGACGATAAGTGAATTTGTCTTTGAGGGTCATAAATGGTTCTTGCCTCGCTAACCAAATGTAAAAGAAATTACTCTAAATTCGTGTTACCATCATTGTATTTATCGAAGATAACGACTAAACTCGAAGGAATGAAGCAGCATATATTAACCATTCTTATTTTTCTTATTTCATTCGGGGAATCTCAAATTGTCTACAAAGTACCTATTCATGATACGATCGATTTGGGTCTTCCTCCATTTATTGAACGCAGTATTGAAATGGCAGAGAAAGATAGTGCAAAAGTAATTATTTTCGATATTGATACTTTTGGTGGGCGGTTAGATGCGGCAACCCAGATTAAAGATGCAATCTTGAGCGCAAAGATTCCAACTATTGCTTTTATTAATCGGCGTGCTATATCTGCTGGAGCTCTCATTTCGCTGTCCTGCGAAAAAATATTTATGACTAGCGGTGGGACCATCGGCGCAGCAACTGCTGTTGATATGTCAGGGAAAAAGGGGAGTGAAAAAGTTATCAGTTATATGCGGGAAGAAATGGCCTCTACTGCTGAAAGCCGGGATCGTAATGTGGATATTGCAAAAGGAATGGTAGATGAAGAATTATCTTTTACCCATCTAGTTATTAATGGTGACTCGATTGAGGTTAACGATTTGGAAGGACGTAAAGAGGGGAAGCTTATTACTCTTACGACAGAATTGGCTTTAAAATACAAAATAGCGGATGGGATACAAGAAACATTTGAAGAATTGCTTATAGTTCTTGAACTTGAGGATGCTGAAATAAAAATTACCGATGAAAATTGGTCCGAAGCCTTCGTTCGTTTTTTAACCAATCCAGTGGTGGCGTCTCTACTTACCACTTTTGGATTTCTAGGCATTTTATTTGAACTGCAAAGCCCTGGTTGGGGAATACCTGGTTCTGTGGGGTTGGTCTGTCTGGCCCTTTCGTTAGGAGCCTCTTATATCGCGAAGCTGGCGACCATGACTGACATGCTGATCATTCTGGCTGGGGTGGGATTATTGATAGTGGAGATCATTATTATTCCAGGTTTTGGTATTGCCGGGATTGGGGGGATTGCGCTCATTTTATGGGGTTTATATGAATTACTGTTACCTGATATACCTGTTGGTGCTGAATTTGAGACCATGGCAATATGGGGTTTAACCATTGGCATAATTGGGGGCATCATTGGGCTTGTTTTATTGTTCAAGCTAATGACAAAAACGGTTTTTTGGCAAAAATTAACTTCTCCAGCTGTAGAAAAAACAGAGGAAGGATATAGTACTTCTGTAGGGTGGGAAAACCTAGTTCATGCGGAAGGTGTATCGCAAACTGACCTGCGCCCAGCAGGTTGGGTAATCATTGATGGTAAACGTATTTTTGTTGTAAGCGAAGGCGATTTTATTGAAAAGGATTCAAAAGTAAAAGTTCTCTCGGTTGATGGCAACCGAGTGGTTGTTAGAAAACTGAACTCGGAGGAATAAATCATGAGTGTTATTTCCATTATCACATTAGCTATGGTGCTAATATTTGTTTTTTTATTATTCTATTTTGTTCCCGTTGGAATGTGGATTCAAGGAGTTGTAAGTCTGGGTATTGGTCGCATTACGATTATTGATTTGATCCGCATGCGCTTACGAAAAATATCACCGCGCCTTATTGTAGATGGTGTTATTAATACCCATAAAGCTGGCCTGACACATTTGAAGACCGATATGCTGGAAACGCATTATTTGGCTGGTGGAAATGTAGCTAATGTGGTGATAGCTCTGATTGCGTCGGATAAAGCACAAATTAATTTGACCTTTGAAACAGCGACAGCAATTGATTTGGCGGGACGAGATGTAAAGACTGCGGTAGAAACCAGTGTTTATCCTAAGGTGATTGATGCCCCTCGAGAGGGATACCTATCTGCGGTGGCAAAGGACGGTGTTGAACTGAAAGCACGGGCGAGAGTCACAGTTCGGACAAATATTCCAGGATTGGTTGGAGGAGCCACCGATGATACCATTATTGCTCGTGTTGGTGAAGGTATTGTAAGTGCTATTGGTTCATCCATTAGTTATGGCAATGTGCTGGAGAATCCAGATAATATTTCCCGCGCAGTACTAGAAAAAGGATTGGATGCAGGCACAGCTTTTGAAATTTTGTCCATTGATATTGCCGATCTGGATGTAGGTAAAAATGTTGGTGCACAGCTGCAGGCAGACCAAGCTGAAGCCGATTTACGGGTGGCGCAAGCCAGGGCAGAAACACGGCGGGCTATGGCAGTAGCTGAAGAGCAGGAAATGAAAGCACGTACCCAGGAAATGCAGGCCAAAGTAGTGGAATCGGAAGCACAGGTGCCGTTGGCAATGGCCCAAGCCTTTCGAGAAGGTAAATTAGGTGTATTTGATTATGTAAATATGCGAAATATCCAAGCTGATACGTCTATGCGGGAATCTATTTCTGGTGGTTCTGAGAAAAAATCGACAGAACCTCCAAATCAGGATAACGATTAAATGGAAGGTATTGGCTATTGGATTTTTTTAGCGGTCTTGTATTTACTGTCATCGTTGATAAAAAAACGCCGGAAGCAAGCAATCGGCCAGCAACAAGATAAAGAAGATCCAAATTCGACTGATGAAGTAAAACCAAACCCGTTTCAAGCCGAATTTCTTCAAGACCTATTTAGGGATATGAAGAATTTGGCGGAAGATCCAAAAGATATTAGTGAAGAAGAAATCGAGAATATTTATGTTGATGAAGAAGCGGAAAATATCGAACCTGAAAAGGAAGTTGTGGTTGCTTCAGATGAAAACTCTCATGTTGTATTTGAAGACCTGTCAAAACCAGAGCCAGAACCAATTCACGAAGCATATCAATACTGGAAAAAACAGAAAGTTAAAATGTCTGCTTTTAATTTATCATTCAATAGTATAAATGATTTAAAGCGTGCAATTGTATTAAAGGAAATTTTAGATAAACCGCGGGCCATACGCAGGATAATTCATTAGAAGCTCGAGAGAACTTATTTCTCTTGATTCAGGTCAACTTTTTGATAAGAGATTCTATGTTTTTTTTCAATTTGGTTTCTGTTTCATCATTATGAATAACGAAATCAGCCATGTTTATTTTCTCTATTTCTGTCCATTGAAATTCGATTCGTTTTAGGATTTCTTCCCGAGAAAGTGTTTTTCTAGCCAAGGCACGCTCCATACGGTGTTTTAATTGGGCTGTAACCACAATCACGTAATCTAGGTGTGTATCATAACCAGATTCGTAAATCATGGCTGCGTCTACAATAAAAATATCGTGTTTTCCCTCATTTAGTATGCGATTAAAATCTTTGTCAATTAAATCAAATATATAAGGATGGACAACAAAATTTAAGCGTTGCTGATGGTCATCATCTTGGAAAGCAATCCGGGCCAATTTTTTTTTATCTACCTGTCCAGATACATCAATAATATCAGTTCCGAATTCAGAAATTAATTCGTGCTGTACTATTTCATTGGTTGTGATCAGATTTTTTGCTTCCTTATCTGCATCTAAAACGTAAGCACCTAATGATTGGAAGTGCAGACTAGCTGTACTTTTTCCGCTTCCAATTCCTCCTGTAAGTCCGATTTTTAACACTCTATTTCAAAACCCCTAATATCCGTTCTGTAATCTCAGGAATATCACCACTACCGTCCACTTCTTTCAGTAAGTTTTTTGATCGATAAAAATCTAAGAGCGGAGCTGTCTGCTTCCAATATACTTTTTGGCGTTGACGTATAATGTCCGGTGCGTCATCGCTACGTCCAGATTCCAGGCTACGATTAATCAGCCGTTGGACCAATTCATCCTCATCAACTGATAAGCTAACTATTGCTTTCAAAGAATGAGATAAATTTTTCATGATTTTTTCCAGCCCTTCCGCTTGCGGGATGGTGCGTGGGAATCCATCTAATAAGTATCCTTTTTGCGCATCATTATTTCTTAACCGATTGTTTATGATGTCCAGTAATACATTATCAGGAACGAGTTTCCCATTATCAATAAATAATTTGGCTTTATTACCAATATTCGATTGTACAGCTATTTCAGTTCGAAGAATTTCACCCGTTGAAAGGTGAATAATATCAAAACAATCACAAACAAGTTTTGCTTGTGTACCTTTTCCGACACCGGGAGGACCTAAAAATATGAGGCGCATAAATCCACAAAACTTTTGTTTAGATTAATATTCCTGCTAAAGTGGCCGTCAGCCAGGAAGCCAACGCACCTCCCAGCATAGCCTTAAGCCCTAATTTAGCCAAATCTTTTCGCCTTTCTGGCGCAATACCACCAATACCCCCAAGCTGAATACCCACTGAAGCAAAATTGGCAAACCCGCATAAAGCATAACTGGCGATGATAGCGGATCGATCCGAAATAGAGTTTGTGGCACGTAATTCTGCAAGATCACCATAAGCAATAAGTTCAGTTAATACCAGTTTTTCACCCATGAGGGTTCCCATAGTGCCGGCTTCATGCCATGGGATACCCATCACCCATGCTAGCGGACTGAATATCCATCCTAGAATTTGTTGCAGACTAAGATCCATTACCCCAAGAATAGCATTGACTAATGCAATCATGGCCACAAAAGCAATCAGCATTGCACCTACATTTGCTGCCAATTTCATTCCATCTGTAGCGCCTCGAGAAAGAGCTTCCATTGCATTGTCATCTTTTTTTTCTAGCACAATTTTCAAATCATCCATTGTATCCGATGATTCTGTTTCCGGATAAATGATTTTTGCGATTACAAGAGCAGCTGGTGCACTCATAATTGACGCTGCCATCAAGTGACCGGCAATTCCAGGGATATCTGCCAGTATTTTCACATACATAGCCATGACACCCCCAGCCACGGTTGCAAAACCACCAACCATCACTGCCATTAATTCTGATCTTGTCATCTTTGATACAAAAGGTCGCACCATAAGCGGTGCTTCTGTTTGGCCCACAAAAATATTTGCAGAAACACTGAGTGTTTCAGAACCACTGGTTCTCATTGTCATCTGCATGGCACGGGCAATCCATTTCACAATGAATTGAATAATACCAAAATGGTAAAGTACTGTGATCAAGGAAGAAAAAAATATCAGAGTTGGCAGAAGCCGGAAAGCAAAATTCATCAATGGAGCTTCTACAACACCTGCACTGAATGATTTAAAAAGGAAATCACTGCCTGCATCAGAAAAACTGAGCAATTTTTTAATTGCTGTATCAACAACTCCAAAAAATGGTTGGCCAATAGGTGTTTTCAAAATAATAATAGCAAATATAAGTTGCAATCCAAGGCCCCAAATGACCAATCTCCAAGGAATTGATTTGCGGTTGTTAGACATTGCCACTGCAATTGCCAATAAAACCAGAATTCCTAAAATACCAATGAACCGTTCCATTTATTTCTTAGGCGCCTCGAAACAATTTCTGCATCGCGCTTCATATATATCTGTTTCGCCGATAACCACTTGTTCAGAATCTTGAGTTAATCGTTGACTGTAAGATGCAGGATTGCCGCATTGCATACAAATCGCAGTTAATTTATCTAGATAATCAGCTTCACACATCAGGGCTGGGACGGGGCCGAATGGTTTACCGAGATAGTCAGTATCCAATCCAGCGACAACAACGCGTTTATTATCATTTGCTAACGATTGACAAACCTTTACAATGTCATCGTCAAAAAATTGTGCTTCGTCAATGCCAATCACATCCATCTTGGATGATTCGTCAAGGATTTCTTGTGAGTTTTTAACCAGTTTTGATGCCAATTTGGATTGATTATGGGAAACCACGTGACTAGAGCTGTAACGATCATCGATTTGCGGTTTAAAAATAATGGTATTCATCTTGGCAATTTCAGCTCGTCGAATTCGCCGTATTAATTCTTCTGTTTTTCCGCTGAACATGCTACCGCAAATCACCTCAATCCATCCGGAGTTATTTGGTGTAAGTGTCATTTATAACAAATAGTAAGCACAATCTGTGTTGAGATTTTTATTGTTTATGATAATATTGCGTTTATTTTGGTTCTGAGTAGGTCAATAGCCACCTTATTTTGTCCCCCTTCGGGGATAATAATATCGGAAAAATATTTAGACGGCTCAACAAATTGTTGATGCATTGGGCGAACAGTTTTCAAATACTGATCTATTACCGATTGTACGGTTCGACCCCGTTCTTCCACATCGCGGGAAACACGGCGGATAAAGCGGATATCATCAGGCGTATCCACAAATATTTTAATATCCATGAGCTCCCTAAGTACAGGATAGTGTAAGGTTAATATGCCCTCAACTACAACGACATGGTGTGGATTCACTTTACGTGTTTCCGTTTTTCTAGTATGGTTGGCAAAATCATAAATAGGCATATCTATTGATTGCCCCTTCATTAGACCGATAAGCTGTTGGTTAAAAAGTTCGATATCAATAGCATCAGGATGATCAAAATTTTGCTGATGGCGTTCTTCCAATGGCAGGTCTGAAATATCGCAATAATATGCATCTTGCTCGATGACAACAACTTCACCTTCGCCATATTCTTCTAATAAATTTTTTGCAATGGATGTCTTGCCGGAGCCAGTACCGCCACCAATACCGATTAATATTGGAGATATGCTCATATTAATTGAGATTCATCAAATGGGTTAGGTAATAACGCTGCACTTGTGGTTTCTTCAACAAGGCCATTTGTATCACATATATAAATGGGGATATTACCACATATTTCCCAAATTACCTGTCGACAGGCACCACAGGGAGAACCGCCATTTTCAGTGGCCACAGCCAACCCTTTAAACTGAGAATAACCTTTTGCAATAGCAGTAAATAAAGCCGTTCGTTCAGCACAATTGGATAAAGGGTAGCTGGCGTTCTCTACATTACATCCACCGATAATTTTACTTTCGGTTGTTTCTACGGCAGCACCAACTCTGTAGTTAGAATAGGGCGACCGGGATTTTTCCATCATTTGGATTGCTGTTTGAATTAGCCCAGTCATTTTTTTATTGTATTGAACCATTTAATCGAGTTGATCATACAATCGGCAGCAGCCCCTCCATGATCGCCGGGATAGGTTGTTGTTTGTATATTGTTGGCACCATTGGCGATTAAGGTATTTTTACCCAATTCCATCTGAGAATAAAATACAGTTACATCATCTTCACCATGCATAAAGTGGATTGGTGCATTAGGTACCCATCCATCATAAATGAAACTATTTTCCTTTAAATAATTCTTGAATTCAATTTCGCCGTCACCGAGAAAATCGCTTAAAAACTTTGGATCAAGTAAAACAGACATGGTATCATTGAGCGCATTATTAATTTGACCACCAGAATAATTTCCATCATACATCGTCATAATTGCTTCCCTAAACTGGGGTTTAACCCAACGGTTAAGGGATTCATAATCTCCAGTACCAAGCATATAACCCCACAGTGCGAAACCCAAGTAATAAGGCTGTTGATATATACCATCAGTAAATATTCTGGTCGCCATTTCAGGTAGGGCGTATGGACCAGCCAAAGGGGCGTTGGCTGTTACTGTAAATTCATCGGAGTATTCTTCGTCTAAAATTTGATGAAATGCCATTGTGCCATATCCTCCTGCAGAATATCCTGTTGTAAATAGTTGATCGTTTAATTCAATGCCATTTTCACATGCAAATTCCTTTGAAGCGCGAAGGAGATCAATACCTGATATTGCGATTAACCGTTTATTCACAAAAGGCGCCTGTGTTTCTGATATACCAAATCCAATACCATCGGCATAAATAGCAAAATAACCTTGCATAGAACCAAGTATACTCTGGGGTGAAACATTTGGCCTTACAGAGGCAACAGCATCTCGCTCTGTAATTGTATAGTGAGAAATTTTTAATATAGGTAATGCTCTTTTCTCTTCCAACTGTGGTACATATACTGCCCCTGAAAGTTCAGTTGGTTTACCATCAACCCCAATGGATTCATAAATAATTTTATACACTTTTACAGGGTTTTGTATGTCAAAAGCATTAGGGTCAAACCCGTAAATATTCTTAATTACTAACTCAAATGCTTCTTTGTTAAACTCAACTATTTGATCGTATGATACTAAATTCCCACGGCCACTATAAATATCACAATTAACATCTGAGTTATTGTCCTCTGATTCATTGTCCTCTGATTCATTGTCCTCACATGAAATACAAAAAGCAAGGAAAACGGTAAATATCAATCGAGTATTATGATAATTCAATTGCATGGCTCTCAATACTTACAATGATTTAATCTGGATGAGTTTAAATGCTTGATTTAGAATAATACCAGCAATAAATCCGCCTATATGAGCAAACCAAGCTACGCCGCCAGTAGTATCCAGACCAAGAGTACCCATTCCATTTGTTAACTGGTTAAAAAACCAGAGACCTAATACAATATTCGCAGGTACACGAATAGTTGTGAAAAAAATCAAGATAAAGATAAATACGTGGACCCTGGCACGGGGGAATCGAATCATATATAATCCTAAGACCCCGGCAATTGCCCCGGAAGCACCCACCATAGGAATTTCAGAGCCAGGGCTCATAAGAACCTGGCATAGGGCCGCTGCCACGCCACACAGTAAATAAAAAAGAGTATATTTGACATGACCAAGTGTGCTTTCAACATTATCACCGAAGATCCATAGAAACCACATATTCCCAAGGATATGGGCGATTCCTCCATGAAGGAACATAGAAGTAAACATTGTAATTATAGAAAAATCAGCTGGGATAAGCCCAAATGCATAAATGATCATTCCAGCGGCTTCCGGATCAGAAAATTCCATCCCAAATTGATAAAAAAATATGAATATATTGATAGTGATAAGACTATAGGTCACATAAGGAATCAACACTCGTGGATTATCATCTTTGTAAGGGAAAAACATCAGTACACTTTGAATTCAATATTATTACTGGATTCATTCCCGGCCCGATCGCGCACTTTAAATTGAATTGTATGAGTTCCAATTGCTAGGGGTCTTTCAAGTTCATATGAGATGATCTTGGATTTGGGCTGGTAGGCAAATATCAAGGGCTGGTTATCAAGAACAAAATTAAAGGATGATTCCGCGGCCTCAATTCCGGACAGATTATCGTCAATTCTGATTTGAAATTGATTTAATTCCAAAGAAGGATAATTCCCGTCATTTCCCGGATGCATGGATTTGATTTTTGGCGGTGTGTTATCTTCAATTATTGCAATAGCGTCAAGGTGTTCCACTTCCCCGGTGAGTACTTGTCTTTCATGATTATTTTCAGTAGGAATAAAACTCCAGCCTTCATTTTGATTATAATAATAAAGATGAATTTTTTCCCTGTCTTTTAGTTTTGATGGATAACGGATGCCAATATTCACCGGTTTCAATAAAGGACGTTCAAAAGGCTGGAGTTGATAAACACGGGATAAAAGTTTTCCATTTGTAACAGAGGCGTGCTTGTGGACTGCTTCGAGCCACATTAATGTAGGGTTTGTCACAGATGATTTATTGGTACGAATGGAACAATAACTATCCTTGGACACAACTGTAACAGAAGTGCCGGGCATTGCCACAGTATAGGGAAAATCAAACCGAACCTGTCTTTCAATTGATCCTTTTAGAATAACTTCAATCTGGTCAACGTGCTCAAACTGCACTGGAGAGATTGGATTTGTTAAATAAACAGAGGGCTGAATCTGATTTAAGGGAATTGTTTCATATTGATACTCCCCTTTTAGCCTTAGAGAAAGATTTGCATTCACAATCTGCTCTGGCTGTACCTGTATATAAACACCCGCATCTGTATGGGAAATATCCAGATCAATGTTGACACTTACATGGTTTGCGATGTTTTTAGTGTCAATCCAATGGATGGGAAAAGATCGTGTTCCTAATTTATTTTGGCTGATGAATTGAAGGGCTCTTCGTTCCACCTGTTTTTTGGATACCGTAATAATGCGTCCTGCCTCAATCTGCTCTGAGGAAAGTATGTTTATTTTTTCATCAGCAAAACCGTAGGGGGTAAATGAATATGCGATGACCGATTGAATGGGTATGGTGATGCTTTTTGGTTGCAGAAAAAATGAAATGATTTCATCTGTTTCACCCAATTTTTCTAAAGTCATTTGAAAAGGCGCCATTGAAAAAACGGTTCCATGAACAATACGGGTATTTTTAAGAACATCCATGAGGAGAATTTTTACAGAATGATATCCTGGGCTAATATTTAATATGCCATTAGTAGCATTGTTATGGATGGGTACTTTCGGATCAGTGTCGTTTTGATACAGTTTAATAAAATCGCCCATATTCAATCGTGCATTACGATAATCTCTGATATAGTTTGCGGTTGGTAGCCAATTATAATCCAGGCGGTCAAACTGAAGATAATGATGAAGCTTTTCATCAATATAAACTTCAATGCGGTGGGGCTGGTAAATGTTATCGGCACCTTGCCGTTTATCATAAGCTTTGATTGACATGCCGAGCATTCCAGAAATGTTGATAGTATCAGGGAAAAGATAATCCCCCTTTTTATCTCTAAATACAGGAAAGTTTTGGGGAAGTTGATTCCCATTGACCCAACTTTCATTGTTTAATGGAATAAATGCGAGTTCTTCAACAATCGGCGCCAGTCGATCATCCTGGTTTAATCCGTTTGTCAAAGGGTTTAGGGTTTGTCCAAATGTATTGCGAATTTCGAAATGGAGATGGGGGCCGAATGAAAATCCTGTATTACCAGAATAAGCAATTATATCACCTTTTGAAAACCGAAATTCATCGCTAGATAAGAATATATTTGTCAGATAAGATTGTTGTGCTTCTTGCTCTTCTTTCAGGCGCCGTTCCAGTTTTGGTGTGAATTTGCTTAAATGCGCATAAACAGCAGTTTGTCCATCATTAAGGGTTAGATAAAGGGCACGACCAAATCCGGAATAATTAGTCACAATCCGTGAAATAAATCCATCATCAACAGCATAGATCGGATGACCGGTTGTCCCTTTGGTTTTGATATCCAGCCCCAAATGATAGCCGGTTGTCCGGAATTCACCAAAATTGGATGAAAGATGTTTACCTACATCTGTTGGCCAGGTATAATTCTGTCCCAAAGCAGATGAAAAAATGAGAATAATAAGGACAATAATAAGTCGCATAAGATAAATTGCTGATAAGGCTTTCAATTTATCTCAGAATAATGAAAAACACTTGAATTGAGTGAAATAAATAACGTAAAATACTTACGAGTAACTTACGACTATTTAATGCAAACATCAATAAGGTCATTATCCATCAAACAGCAAAGATTTCTGGATTTTATTCAACGTCATACCGTTGAATATGGTCAAGCACCTTCCTACGGAGAGATCATGGATGGAATGGGGTTTGCATCCTTGGGAACGGTTCACTGGTATGTCAATGCCCTGACTCACAACGGCCATCTTGATCGTTCCAAAGGGCCTAACGGCAAGCGGGCTTTAACGCTTACTTATGAGGAGCACGTCACACCGGCCCGCCTGCCACTGTTGGGTTTAATTGCTGCTGGAACGCCTATTGAGGCACTCGAAAATGCAGATTCCATATTTGTACCGCCACCGTTTGCGCATCCGAATAACTTTGTACTCCAGGTTAAGGGAGATTCCATGGTAGGTGATCATATTGAGGATGGTGACTATATTATTGTGCGCAAATCAGCAGAAGCCAATCCGGGACAGATTATTGTTGCCCTTATTAATGGAGAGGCAACGCTCAAACGTTATCATCCTATCAATGGGCATGTGGAACTACATCCCCGTAATCCAGACTATCCTGTAATTACTATCAATGAAACAGACAATTTTGAAATTAACGGCGTGCTCCTCTATTCCTTCCGGGAATATTGAAGTGTGTCCCAGACTGTATTTCATCTTCGCTTAAGGGATTTTGAACTCCAGGCGGAGCGCCAACTAGATGCATCCCTGTGTACCCGCCCGATAGCCATCATTTCTTCTCACCATCAAAATGGTACAGTGGTATCTGTCTCTAAAGAAGGAGAAGAAGAAGGCCTGCACACGGGAATGAAAGTATCTCTGGCGCGGCAGATGAGCCACAGTGCGCGGCTCTTACCCTATAATAGCGCTTTGTATAGGCGATTAAACCAGTATGTGTATTCCATTGTTCAGCGCTTTACGCCTACTGTAGAGCCTTCTGGTTACGGAAAATTCTATATGGATATGACTGGCCTGGAACAAATTCATAAAAGTCACGAACAGGCTGGTTCTAAAATATCAAATATAGTGCAAGACCAGGTTGGTCTTCGTTCAGTATTGGGGATTAGCCAGAATAAATTGGTGAGTCGTATTTCCAGTGCTGTTGTTCCTGATCGTATTCATCGCGTAATTGCAGGGAATGAAGCTCGATTTTTATCACCCCTTCATTCGCCAGTGATTCCAACTGTTCATCAGCCACCGGTATGGAAATTGATCAAATTCCTGATTTTAAATCGTGTATGCCAAATTCAATCGATTGTGGATTCATCCGATGAAGCGCGACGATTATTTGGCGCTTACGCTCTGCCTTTGACACAAGAAGTTCGCGGCCAAGATCTATCCGCTGTACAATCTCCTATGATGAAAGATCATATTCTGGAGCAAACTGTTTTAAAAGAGGACACCAATGATATAACCACACTATGGTCTGAAATAAAACAGCTATCAGAACAAGTGGCCTTTAAATTAAGAGAGCGTTCTCAGGTAGCAAAAAGAGTTCGGTTAGAAATTCATTATACCGATGGGTTCAAATATGAGTCTAAAGGACAATTTTTGAAGCATGATAACATTACAGTTTTGACTGAAACATGGCGATTATTTGAAATAGCGAATGCCCGCCGAAATCGAATTCGTACAATTTTATTGGATATTTCCGGTTTTCATCAGGTGGCTCAGCAAATGGAATTATTTGAAAAAGATACAAAAATAGATCGACTTTCATCTGCCTTAGATATAGTTCGAAAAAAATTTGATTTTTTAAGTATTCACTCTGCAAATGTATCCTAATGCATTCGAATGTTCACGCATCTGAATGTTCATTCCCATTATTCCCGAATGCAGGGTACGGCCTCTCAGCCATCCTTGCTTACGGCTGCCCGAAATCAAGGTATGCGCCATATTGCGTTTACGGAAACCAATGGTCTATGGGGATTCATTCGTTTTGTCCAACATGCCTATGCTGCTGAAGTTGAGCCGATTGCCGGTGTCAATCTGATCACAGAGCAGGGCGAAGCTGTTCTACTGGCGGAAAATCAAAATGGCTACGAAAATATCTCTCGTATTGTTTCAGCAATTCATGATAAGCCGATCCAATCTATTGTTGATATTTTAAAAGATTATACAGTTGGACTCTTTGTCTTGGCTCATGAAAGATCCACACTGTCATCTTTAAGTAAGATTATTCCAAACAGTCATTTATTTGTGGAATTACGTCCCGGTGTAACAGAACGTGCCGCTCAACAATTATCTCGAGAATTCAAACTGGAAATAGTAGCTACTGGAGATGTGTATTTCATTCGTAGGGAGGACTGGCATACGCACCGAATCCTGCGCGCCATTGATCTAAATACCACCTTATCTAAACTGCCATCAGATACCTATAAATCTGGTAAACACTGGTTCCGAGCAGAAAAGGATATGGTGCGGATATTTCCCAATAGCTTGGAAGCAATCAATAACACTATCTATCTGGCTGAGGGTTGTAAACGGGACTGGTCATTTGTAAATACCATTTTTCCGTATCTGTCCCTAAAAGATACATACCAAGCCAACCGAATTTTAAAAGAAAAAGTGAAGGCGGGGGCCCATAAGCGGTACAAAAAAATTACAGCTCAAATTCAAGATAGAATCAATTATGAACTGTATCTGATTACATCCAAAGGATTTGCCCCATACTTCTTGGTGGTGGAAGATATTGTAAGACAGACCCGGAACACCATCGGACGGGGATCTGGGGCAGCTTCTATTGTGAGCTATTGTCTTTTTATTACTCAGGTAGATCCTATTGAGTACAATTTGCAGTTTGAGCGTTTTATTCATCCTGACCGCAATAATATGCCGGATATTGATGTGGACTTTCCGTGGGATGAACGGGATGACATTTTGGATTATGTGTTTAAGAAGTATGGTAATGAACGAACTGGGATGGTCTGCAGTCAGGTATTCATGAAACCTCGTTCAGCCATTCGTGAAGTGGCAAAAGTTTATGGGCTATCAAATGAAGAGATTAAATCCATCACCAAACGGATTGGTTGGTATACATCCCGGCGAGATCTGCTGAATTGGGTAAAAACTGACCCTCGTTTTGAACATATACAATTAGATGACACACTGGAAGAAATCCTGCGGGAGAGTCAAAAAGTGATTGGTGCTTTCCGCCACCCATCTGTTCATCCTGGCGGGGTAGTGATTGTACCTGATGAAATCCGAAAATATGTCCCTGTTTTAAAAACTCCCAAAGGTATACAGATTGTGGAATGGGAAAAAGATCAAGTAGAAGATTCTGGACTTTTGAAGATTGATATTTTAGGAAATCGCAGCTTGGCAGTAGTTCGGGATACTATCAAACAGATCAACTTGTACTATGGTGGATTTGCATTAAAAAACAAGTATTTGGATTACCACAAAATCCAGCCCATCGGAGATCAAAAAACAGCTATGCTTATGCAAATGGGGAAAACCATGGGCGTATTTTATATTGAAAGTCCAGCCACGCGGCAGTTGCTGGCCAAAGCCGGAAAAGTGGATTTTGAGCATATAGTGATCTATTCATCAATCATTCGTCCAGCAGCTAACCGGTTTACCAACATTATGTTGGAGCGGATTCATGGTAAACCATGGGATATTCTCCACCCGGACCTGAATTTTTTAAAAGAAAGTTATGGCATTATGGTATATGAAGAACAGGTGTCTATGGCAGCGCGTGTGATGGCGGGGATGAATTACGCCGAAGCAGATGCCTTGAGGAAAACCATGAGCCGGGATTCCATGCAGCACCTGGTTCAGGGTTGGAAAAAGAAGTTTTGTAAAGGAGCAAAAAAACGCGGTTATAAAGAAAATTTAATCGAAGATGTATGGAGTATGATCCAATCTTTTGTTGGATATTCATTTTGCAAGCCACACTCTGCATCGTTTGCGATGCTATCTTTTACCTGTGCCTATCTCAAGGCTCATTTTCCAGCAGAGTTTTTGGCAGCGGTTATATCTAATCAAGGCGGATTTTATTCGTCCTATGCCTACCTCAGTGAAGCCCGCCGGTTTGGAATTCAAATTTTGCCACCGGATGTAAATTACAGTTGGGAAAAACATATTGGTAGAAAAAGCAAAATCCGGATGGGTTTTATGAGCATTCGTAATCTACAGGAAAAAACTGTGAAAGAAATTCTAGATGAACGAAAAGCTAGACCATTTACATCTTTGAATGACTTTTTTGTGCGCATCAATCCAGATTTATCCGATGCCATGGCCATGACTAATGCAGGATGTTTTTATGCTCTGGCACCAGAATTGACCCATCAGGAGATTGCCTATCGTGCAGCGTGGTATTGTCTGGGCGGAAAAAACGAAGTGCCAAATAGCATAATATTAGATTTAGCAAAAAATGATATCACATCTGAATTTCAATACAGTAGGCAGGACTGTCTATCTGTAGAAGATAAACACCGACTGGAAATTGAATCCTTTGGATTTCCCATTTCTAATCATCCCTTAGAACCATATTTATCTATGATCAACGGTCGTGTACGCAAAGCAAAAAATTTATTTCAGTACATTGGACGAACTATCCATCTGGCCGGTGTATATATCACGCGAAAAGAAGCAACCACGGTGAAAAAACATGAACCAATGGAATTTCTGACTTTGGAAGATGAAACAGATATTTATGAGTGTGTACTTTTCCCGGAAACTTTCCAGAAATATGGCGATCTTTTATTGTGGGAGAACTTGTTTATTATCAGGGGAAAAGTAGAAGAATCGTTTGGTGTAATTTCCGTTACAATAGAAAAGTTGGGGAGTTTGCCCAAAATGTTTCGGTTAAATCAATCTACTGACCCTCAATGGGGACAAAAATAGATAAACTTTATTTCTCAGGAAAAAGGAACATTTGCTTAACTTCAAACTACAATCACCAATAATTAAAAACAGTTCTATCATCAATTGAAGACATTATGAAAGGAATAATCCTAGCTGGGGGTAGCGGAACACGGCTTTACCCCGTAACAAAAGTGGCCAGCAAACAGCTGATGCCAATTTATGATAAACCAATGGTTTATTATCCACTATCAACGCTGATGTTGGCAGGGATTAAGGATATTCTAGTTATTTCTACTCCGGAGGATACACCAAAATATGAATCACTTTTGGGTGATGGATCTCACTTAGGTTTATCATTTTCCTATAGAGTACAGCCCTCGCCGGATGGATTGGCTCAGGCATTTATTTTAGGAGAAGAATTTATTGGAGATGATGATATATCTCTCATTCTTGGGGATAATATTTTTTATGGAGGACATCTTCCGGAGCGTTTACAGAAAAGCGTTAAAGTAGTTCAATCTTCAAAAGATGCAATTGTTTTTGGTTATTATGTGAATAATCCTGAACAGTATGGTGTCTTAGAGTTTGACCAGAATGGTAATGCGATATCAATCGAAGAAAAACCAGTAAACCCCAAAAGTAATTATGCCATATCCGGATTGTACTTTTATCCGAATGATGTAATTAAAGTAGCTAAAAATCAAAAACCATCCCCAAGGGGAGAATTAGAAATCACAGATGTGAATCAATATTATCTCAATCAGGATCGTTTGCAGGTAGAACAAATGGGACGTGGATATGCCTGGCTGGATACAGGTACTCATGATTCTCTATTGGAAGCTTCCCAATTTGTTCAAACATTAGAAAAACGTCAAGGGATGAAAATATCTTGTATTGAAGAAATTGCTTTTAGGATGAAATATATTGATAAAGATCAACTGCAATTGTTGGGTAATGAACTAGCCAATAACCAATATGGTCAATATTTATTAAAAATTGCAGAAACCAGGTGATTTTCCTACTTTAGTTAAAAAGATAGGGAAATGGATCAAGTTTAAGTTTTTTTCTTTTATTTAGTATCTCTTTTTTTAGGAGATCAAACTACAGCTAATCAAGATTTTTCTTCTTTTCCATTTCTAAAAACGATTTAATATGTTTTTTGATTTTTTTCCTTGTTTCTCGAAATGCATCCAATTGATTAGGATCAAAATTCCACCCGCGGAATGGATCATCAATGCTCCAATGAATACGTTTAACATTTTCAGGGAAAGTAGGACAAGCCTGATCTGCATTATCACATACAGTAATTGCAATATCGATACCGCTATGCAAGTAAGAATCGACAGAATCAGAAGAGTGATGGGAAATATCAACTCCAATTTCTTCCATAACAGCGATGCTTATAAGATGGACTTGGCTGGGGTGTGTTCCTGCACTGTATACCTCGAATTGATCACCTGCCATATCGCTGAGTAATCCATGGGCAATCTGTGAACGGCATGCATTGCCCGTGCATATAAATAGCACTTTTTTCTTTCTTGGCATTAATAAATCTAGGTCAATAAAATATTCGATGGAATTCATGTTTTCTTGTATCTCTCCATCCTAAATTTTCCCCTATGTCTATTGAGAAGAACGAACCATTATTCACCAATCCGCTCGAAGCAGTACGTGGCTTATCGGTCAATGATCTGAATAAATATTTGCCCGCTGTCCACAAAGTTGCAGATATTTCTATGACACCGGAAAAAATGCAGGAAGGCGTATTTCTGGGACTGGGTTTGGACGGGATAAAAAAAATTCCGGATAGTACCATTGATTTAATTATTGCTGATCCGCCTGAATCTCCATGGCGTAGTACCGATAAGCGTGGTAACCCCATGACGATCCAGGAATATTATGGATGGAATGAAAATTGGCTAAAAGAGAGTGCTCGTATTCTAAAACCGACTGGAGCGATCTACTTGATTGCAGGCTGGCGATATTCTGGTATGTATCACTCCCTTCTCAGCACAGATTTTCATGTTCAAACCAGAATAACTTGGCGTAATTCAACATCGAAGGATCAGCCAAAACCAATGACCTGGATCAATCGAATTTCAGATATTTGGTATGCCACTAAATCAAGCAAATTTATGTTTAATCAAGAGGCAGTTACTGATCGGGAAAATAGCATGAAACCGGACGGTATCATTGAAATGGGTGTGACAAATTTATGGAGTGATATTATGGATATCCAAGTTGGTGCAACTGTCAAGATGGAAGGCGATAAACCAGAGCAATTAATTCGCCGAATTTTAACCGCTTCCAGTTTCAAATTGAATTGGGTGGTAGATCCTTTCACCCGCAGTGGCGGTGTGGGTGTTATTGCGAAAAATATGGGACGCCGATTCATTGGTTTTGAATCGGATCAAGATCGATTGTTAATGGCCATGAAACGAATTGATAACGAATAGTAAAATGAGCTTATTTGAACGAATACAGAATGATATGTATGTTGCGATGAAAGCAGGGGAAAAAGAAAAGTCCAACACATTGCGCACTACACTGGCAAAACTAAAAGACAAACGCATTGAAAAACGCGATGATCTTTCAGAAGCGGAAGCAATCAAGGTATTGCAAACTCTAGTAAAACAAAGAAAAGAATCTGTTGAATTGTTTGAAAAAGGCGGCAGACCAGAATTGGCTGCTTCCGAAAATGGAGAAATTGATATTCTAAACAGCTATTTACCTCAGATGATATCTGAAGATGAAATCAGGAATATTGTACAGACAGTGATTGATGAAGTTGGGGCAGTATCCATGGCAGATTTGGGTAAAGTCATGCCGCAGGTAATGGAACGAGGAAAAGGATTAATTGATGGTAAAACCGCTCAACAATTTGTTCGGGAAATATTAGGATAGATCCTTTAAGCTATTCGGTAAGGATGCCCAGTGAAAATAAAAACGATAAAATAATAATATATGATTCAATTTTTGGATGTTTTGGCAGTTTTTTTCATTGTAGCAATGGGATTAGTTGGGTTCCGCCGGGGATTGGTGGAAGAAATGGGCCGTTTGATTGGACTCGTCTTTGCCACTATTTTTGCTTTGCAGCTTTATATTGCTCTTGGATCTTTCTTGATGCCATGGGTTCCGATTGACGTATGGGTGCTGTTTGTTTTGAGTTTTATCATTATTTTTTCAGTGATTCTGCTTTTTGCACGGATGATTACAAAATTGATCCATTTTTTATTCTTATCAAAAAGCACAAAACTAGCAAACCGGGTGATGGGGACCTCTTTTGGACTTGCGAAAGGTCTTTTAGTCATCATGATATTTTTTTGGATGATTGAATTACTGCCCAATCGTGATAACGCTGATATTATAATAAAAGAATCCAATTTAGCACAGAAGTTGATATATGCACGGAAATCCATTATCACTACGTTTGATTGGGATGACCCGGTGGATTTAGGTGAAAAAACAATTCGAGAATTTTTAAATATGATGGAAGAGAATCGTGGCTAGAATTCCTCAGGAAACAATTGATCGTATTCGTGAAACCGCTGATATTTTCGATGTGGTTTCTCATCATGTTGATTTGAAAAAGCGTGGACGTAATTTTTTTGGACTGTGTCCCTTCCATAATGAAAAAACACCTTCATTCAGTGTAGCACCAGATAAAGGGATTTATCATTGTTTTGGATGCGGAAACGGTGGAAATGCGATCAATTTTATCATGGAATATGAAAAAATCAATTTCGTGGAAGCACTTCAGCAATTGGGTAACCAGCTAGGGATACCAGTAGAGTTTACCGGCAGTGATGATTCGAAAGAATTCTTCGCCAGTTTATATGAAATTCACCAAGTTGCTGCAGCATTATATCAATCTACACTATTTGGAGACCGTGGTGTTGAAGCAAAAAAATATTTATTAGAACGAGGACTTAGTGAAGAATCTTTAAAATTATTCAAAGTTGGTTTTGCGCCGGAAAATTCAAAATATCTTTTAAATGTGATAAAATCAAAAAATTATAATCGAGAAGTATTGGAAAAATCCGGATTATTTGGGTTTTCAAATGATGAATTTTTTGATCGATTCCGATCCAGAATTATGTTCCCAATTTCAAATTCATCAGGGAAAATTATTGCTTTTGCCGGTCGTGTATTTGGTACAGATGATCCAGCGAAATATATGAATTCCCCGGAAACACCACTGTATAGAAAAAGTGAAATATTTTATGGGTTAAATATTACACGTGAAGCCATACGCCAAAAAGGCTTTACTATTTTAGTAGAAGGCTATACCGACTTAATCCAACTTTTTCAAGCGGGGATAAAAAATGTGGTAGCGGTTTCTGGTACAGCTTTTACCGATCGCCATGTACAGCAAATTCGGCGTTTCACCAGCAAAGTTTATCTGGCCTATGATGGTGATTCAGCTGGCATCAATGCCGCCCTTAAAGCAGGATATGCACTGTTAAAGGGTGGTGTAGAATCCCATGTAATCAAAATTCCTGATGGCCTCGACCCAGATGACTGGGTCAACCGGGATGGTGCGGAAGGATTTAAAACAAATGGTATTGAAAAAGCCTCAGAACTCCTACAATTCCACCTGCAGTCAACCGATTTTAAAGATATGTCTTCTTCAGAAAAATCAAATTTGGTAAAAGAAATTTTAGAAGAAGCAGCTGGTATATCAGATCCAATTGTTCGACAAGATTTGATTAAAACACTAGCCCAATCCGCAGGGGTGGAAGAAAATCAAATGGTCCATATGTTCTCTCAACAAATAAAGAAAAAACGGTATCAACCTAAAACTACAAAATCGAGCTCGAGACCACAGTTATTCACCACAATAAACGCAAAAGCAGAATTAGGAATAATTAGCGTATTAGCAGGTGATAATATCGAAGCTAAAAGCTTAATAAAAGAAAAATTGGATATTAATCAGCTAGAAAATGAACAACTCAAAAAACTGGCTCAGTTGTTAGTTGAAAAATCTGAAGTAAACCCAGCAGAAATATTAGCTTATTTTGATGTTGCTGAAGATCGCGAGATTATCAGCCGCATTTTGATGGAAGAAGATAATACTACAGAACCGATACAAATGGCGGAAGAGTGTTTACAGACAATTTCTAAATTATCTTCGAAAGAAAAAATACGTGAGATCAGATTCAAGATACGTGAAATGGAAGCAGCGGGACAAGACGCAAAAGAATTGATGATGGAAGTGGTGCAATTGCAAAAGGAAATCAATGCTTAGGTCTCTGTACTTTTTTGTTGTTTTATCCATGTTGTCCGCTCAGGAACAAATTGACTGGGAAGAAAAACCAAATCCTATTACGGCGATTCAGATTTATTGTGATACAGAGGGCATCCCCATATTTGTAGACGGCCTTCAAGTTGGTGCTTCACCTGTGGAAGATCCTGTTCAAGTTGCACCGGGATGGCATCAGGTGAGTTATTTTCCGCCTGAAATGACAGTAAATATTCGCGCTATATCTGAAAATAGAAAAATGCGTGATATGATTAAACTAGCTCGACAGGATGTTTTGGTTGATGAAGGAAAAACAGTCCGGGTTGTTTTAAGCTACCGCACAATTGAGGCGGAAGCTATGGAATATGAACGCAAACTTTCCAGTAGCCGCTGGGTTGGACTAGGTATGGTTTTTATTGTTTTTAGTTTAATCACATGGGGATTGATGTAAATGCGTTGCTGCTTTACAATGTTATTTTTGTTCATTAGTATAGGGTATAGTCAGACGGATTCAACGGTGAAATTATTTTCAACCGATTTGATGCGTACCAATGTTCTCACTGGAAAATCTAAAGAATCGGTTAAAAGAAGTGAAGCTCATTTTCGCGCTGTTTATTATCCATCAGGAGAATTAAAAAGTGTAGAATTTATTCCTGCCAATTGGGACAAAGGCCGAAGAAAAAAAGCAAAGTCACCTGGAAAATTGAAATTATTCTATCTGAAATGGAATCCAAAAAAACAGGAATTAATCGATGGGATTACTAGGAAAGAAGCGGCACGCAAGCCCCACTACCGCGCAATTTTGGATGAAAAAGGATTAGTTCGGGATGTGGATTATTTTAACCAGTACGGGAAAAATTTGTGGACTTATCATATGCATTGGGATGATGAAGGTAAATCGACAGAATATGATGTTGAGTTTTATTCCAATCGGAATTTATCAGAATTGAATGATGAATTATTTGCTCCGGATTTAAGTACCATTCGTCCTGGATGGATAGCCCGGTATCATATGAACAGTCAGGGCACAACCAAAGGTGTGAGCGTATTGGATCAATTTGAAAACACCTACTATTATTATGAATTTAGCTATGGGGAAAATACGCTGCGTTCAAAATATTACCGTGCAGATTCAGTCTTGGTGGGAAGTCATACTGTACGATTTGGGGAGAATAAAAAACCCGTCCGAATCACGTATTATAATGAAAATGGTATTATGAAAAATGCCATCGCTTATGAATATCCTAAGGAGGCTGAAAAAATTATTTCGCAAATCAATAGTAAAGGAGAAGTGATTGAGCGTCGCATTATTCCCAGGAAAGAACAGCAATAATTGAAAGTGTTAGTTACAGGTGGTGCAGGCTATATTGGTTCCCATGTTGTATTGGCCTTGTGTGAGGAAGGAAACAATGTTGTTGTATTGGATGATCTTTCTACAGGTAACCGCGAAGCTGTGGATAAAAGAGCATTATTTATTCAGGGCTCCACACTTAATCAAGATGATCTTTCAAAAGGGTTAAATGGTGTTGATGCTGTGGTGCATCTGGCCGCTTTTAAGGCTGCCGGTGAATCCATGATATATCCAGAGAAATATTCACATAACAATATTACCGGAACAATTACATTGCTCAATGCAATGGTAAACCATACTGTAAATAAATTTATTTTTTCATCTACCGCCGCTGTCTATGGTTATCCTCAATATTTACCATTGGATGAGAATCATCCTTTAGAACCAATTAATTATTATGGTTTCACAAAACTTGAGATTGAAAGAATTCTTAAATGGTATGGTGAACTGAAAGGATTGAGATTTGCCGCATTACGGTATTTTAATGCGGCAGGTTATGATCCTCAGGGCCGTATCACATCCTTAGAAAATAACCCGGAGAATTTAATTCCTACTGCAATGGAGGTTGCTTCAAACAGACGGGAAAAAATGGAAGTATTTGGAGATGATTTTGATACTGCTGATGGGACCGGAGTGCGGGATTATATCCATGTTACAGACTTGGCCTCTGCCCACGTGAAAGCTATTGAATATTTAAATGAAAACGCGAATCTCACAGTAAATCTTGCCACTGGGGAAAGCCATTCTGTATTTGATGTAATCAACTTGGCCAAAGAAATTTCCGGGCAGGATATTCCCTTTGATATTGTCGATCGTCGTCCCGGCGATCCGGCGGAACTTTATGCAGGTACCAACCAGGCTTTTGAATCCTTGAATTGGGAAGCGGAATATTCCGATTTGAAGACATTGCTTGAGACTACTTGGAAAGTTTATCAATAATGAATGAAAACCCTTTTGTGGGTCTGGCAGGGAATATTGGTGTTGGTAAAACAACTTTCACAGAAAAAATGGCTGAAGCTTTTGGTTGGTCACCATTCTATGAATCAGTAGCGGACAATCCTTACCTTAGTGATTTTTATGGTGATATGAAACGCTGGAGTTTCAATCTACAAATTTATTTTTTGCATCACCGTTTTAAAGCACAAAAAAAAATGTCCAGCCTAAATGGTGGTGTAGTGCAAGATCGTACGATTTATGAAGATGTAGAAATTTTTGCTCGCAATCTTCATGAGATGGGTCGAATGGATGATCGTGACTGGAAAAACTATCACAATTTATTCAATATCATGACGGATTATTTAAAAAAACCTGATTTGATTATTTATTTGAAAGCGTCGACTGATATACTGCAGACACGGATTCATTTTAGGGGCCGGGATTATGAAAGTTCCATAGATCCGGAATATTTACATCAACTTAATATAGCTTATGATCGATGGATTAAGGATATTAAAGAAATCCCCGTTTTAATAGTTGAAACGGACCAATTCAACATATTTGAAGATTCAAAGCAGTTTACTTCTATATTAGAAGATGTGAAACATATGATCCAATCACCTTAATTTTATCTGTCTTTTTGGGCCCATAGCTCAACGGTTAGAGCACCGCACTCATAATGCGTAGGTTCGGGGTTCGAATCCCTGTGGGCCCACTTTTTATTTGTAAATTCAAGTATGTGCGGCCGTAAAACACTCACCCGGGATATGCAGTCCATCATTGAAGAAATGGCCATCGAAGAATGGCAGGATGCAGATCTATACACGCCTAGTTTTAATATTGCCCCAACTCAATCTACTCCCATTATGATTGATCATATGGGCCGACGCGTGAAACTAATGAAATGGGGCTTGATTCCTAATTGGGCCAAGGATGAATCGATAGGATCGAAGCTGATTAATGCTCGTTCTGAAACGCTTCTTCAAAAACCATCTTTCCAGAGTCTTGTGCCTCAAAAAAGATGTGTGGTAATTACTGATGGCTATTATGAATGGAAAAAGACTTCGAGAAAATCGGTTCCGTATTACATTCATCATCCGGAGAATAAACTTTTGCCTATAGCAGGCCTTTGGGATACGTGGGAAAGCCATTCAGGTAAAAAGATTTTCAGCTATACAGTAATCACAACAACTCCTTCACCTATCGTCAAAGATATCCACCAACGCATGCCCGTTATATTAAAATCGAAGGATATTGACCCTTGGATTCAGGTGCACCATACATCAATTTCCGATGCCATGAGCTTATTAAAACCGTACCTGGATGAGCTTAAATTGTTTCAAGTTTCAAGTATGGTAAATTCACCAAAAAATAATCGAAAAGAATGTATCTTGCCCTTAAATGGTTCTAATAATCTATCCCTGTTTTAAATGCTTTGTTAAATTTGTATTAATAGTGATTTTGTGCTTGATGTTTATAGAAGATTAAAACCAATTTTCATTCAATCTAAAAGCTATAAATAAATGAGTTACTGCACATTTAAATTTGACATTTTCGAAGTGGGTTTATTTTCCAATTGATCCATTCAATGAAAACCATCGAAATCAATATTTTTCAAAACAATTATCAAATAAAATCAAGGAGAGCGACATGAGAAAATTCTCACAAGTTCTAATGTTGGTCCTTCTACCCGTATTTGTGATAGCCCAGCACACCGTGTCGGGTACAGTCACAGATGCAGCCACAGGTGATGCCCTCCCAGGTGCTAATGTGGTCGTAGTTGGAACAAGCATGGGCGCTGCAGCAGCATCAGACGGATCGTATACGATTACGAATGTTCCTGCAGGCTCATACACAATTACTGCTTCTGTAATCGGTTATGCCGATGTTAGTCAAAACGTAAATGTAAGTGGTGATGTTACGGCTAACTTTTCACTAGAAACCTCTGCCCTGGAGCTTTCTGCCTTGGAAGTTTTGGCTTCCCGTGCTGGTGAAAAAACACCTGTTGCATACACCAATATAACGAAAGCAGAAATAGAAGCCCGTCTTGGCTCGCAAGACATTCCTATGGCTCTTAATACAACCCCGAGTGTATATGCGACTCAACAAGGCGGTGGTGCCGGGGATGCCCGAATTAATATTCGCGGGTTCAACCAACGAAATATTGCCGTAATGATTAATGGTGTACCGCAAAATGATATGGAAAACGGATGGGTCTACTGGTCCAACTGGGACGGTGTTGGTGACGCTACATCTTCCATCCAGATGCAGCGCGGTCTTTCTGCTGTAAACTTAGCTACCCCTTCCATTGGCGGAACCATGAATATTATTACAGACCCAACGGCTATGCAGCGCGGCGGAAAAGTCAAACAGGAAATGGGTGATGGCAGTTTCCTAAAAACTACTGTGAATTTGAATACGGGTTTAATAATGGGTGATAAAGTGGCCTTGAGCACTACCATTGTACGTAAAACAGGAGATGGCATTATTGGTGGAAATTGGACGGATGCCTGGGCATATTATTTTGGTGCCAGCTATGCAGCCAATGAAACAAATCGCTTCGAGCTTTACGCCGTTGGTGCCCCTCAACGCCATGGACAGAATTTGTATAAACAGAATGCTGCGGTCTATGATCCGGATTTCGCTAAAAATATGGATGGATATGATGCGGAGGCTATTTGGAATGGCCAAAGTTATCCAAATTCAAAGGGTGAATTCACTGCACCTGAAGCCAGCCATACAAAAGACCCAAGGTTATTCAGTCAAAACTGGTCACCGATCAATTCTAGCTATAAAGGAAAACAATACTGGTATATGTATGGTGCTAAAGAAACAGATCGTCATGATCCGAATTTCTTAAATGAACGGGAAAACTTTTTCCATAAACCACTTGTAAATATGAATTGGTTTTTAACCCTAGACGATAAGACAAGATTATCAACTATTTTTTACTGGTCAGGTGGTTCTGGTGGTGGTACAGGGACCTATGGAAGAATCGTTACCCGTGATGCAGCAGGTAAAAGTGATGCAGATAGTGGACATAAATTTTACTATGGCCCATCTCCTTGGACACGGGATTGGAATAAACAGGTTGAAATCAACAGTTCATCGGCAACCAGTTATTACTTTCAGAAATCAACCTTGTCCAGAAAAGCAGGTGAATCTATTGGTATATTGAGAAATAGTATCAATAGACAAAGTACGCTTGGTGCAATTTCCAAGTTAAACTATGTGATGAACGATGCCTTTGAACTGCAATTTGGTGTTGACTGGAGAACGGCAGGCATTGAACATGCCCGCGAGGTTCGAGATCTTTTAGGTGGGAATTTCTTTATTAATTACTCAGATAATAACTATCCGAATGGGCGCGAAAGGAAACTTGGTGATATTATTGCTTACCACAATGAAACGACTGTGGATTGGATCGGTTTTTATGCGCAGGGCAGTTACACCCAAGGTCCAATAAATGCCTATGGCATGATTGGTCAATCTAGTATTTCCTATTCTTATCAGGACCACTTTACCGTAAATGATAAAAAGATTGAAGCTGACGCGATTGGTGCCATACAGGTCAAAGGTGGTATCATGTATGATATGAGTGATAACATGAGCATATTTGCAAATTATGGTGTTGTGGAAAAACCTCCCATTATGGATAATGTCATCTATTATGATGGAACCGTTGCCAGGGATCCAATGAACGAAACATTTAATAGTTATGAAGGCGGCGTCAATTATGGTAGTGAAAAAATAGGCGCTAAGGTTAGCTATTTTAATACACAGTGGAATGATAGAAACCAGACTAAATCTGTGACCACGGGACAAGGCTCCAGTGGAGATACAGATGTTATTTTTCTCACTGGTATAGATCAGAGCCATTCAGGCATAGAGGTTGAAGTATCAGCCCAACCTATGAAGATGCTTAAGCTTGATTTTTCTGCTTCTTTTGGTAAATATCAGTTTACTGGTGATGCGGAAGGCAATTATCAGGAATACACTTCAACTGGCACAAAACAAACACATTACACATATGCACTTGATGGTTTGTATGTAGGTGATATGCCACAAACTGGTATGAGTTTTAGTGCTACGCTGACTCCGATCAAAGGGTTATATGTTCAAGGCACAATGTGGAGTTATGACAAGAACTATGCTGACTGGAGTCCAGCCGCACGTGAAGTAAAAGGTAGTTCGACGGACAGAGTGCAGGTGTGGCAGGCCCCAGGTTACAATAGAATGGACCTGCATGCCTATTACAACCTTCCTATATCAATTGCTGGTGCAAACCTGCAGGTATTTGCCCATATATTTAACCTGACAGATGCTGTATATATCCAGGATGCTGTTGATAACAGTCAGTATAATGCCTGGGATAGCGATCATGATGCTGACAGCGCTGAGGTTTTCTTTGGTAGACCCAGATACATGAACATGGGTCTAACAGTAAGGTTCTAATTCAAATCAATTAGATTCTTAAGTACTCCTTATAAAAAAAGCCCCGATTTTTATCGGGGCTTTTTGATTATATCCAACTATAATTGCGAATCTTGCTTTAAAATAGCTTTATGTTTCATCTAAAGATGCATATTGCTGCCAGAATCGTACCGCTTCGGCCCATTCTTCGGAAGAATAATATGCCTTTGTACCGCCTGGAAGTTCCAATTGGTTGCGCATCATGGTAACCGGGCCCATAGGCAGTTTCTCAACTCCTTCGGGTATGGAATGAATACTAATGAGTTCCCATTCGGCATCGGTAGAATTTTCATCATTTTCCGCCAATACATCATGGTGGTATACAATATATTCAATGCGCCCAGCTTTTAAAGGTGTGCCAGATTTCGCCCGAGTTTGAATATAAAACTCCTCATTTGAACGTCGTTGAACTAATTTGGAGACCAATTCAGTATTCTCTTCCAGTTTTACAAAAGGACACACGAATTGATCAGTTAATTCAACACTTCCTTCTACAATTCGGACACCATCTCGGTATCCTTCTTTGAAATGTCCATTGGCCATTTGTTTTTCAGCATCCTGAGCGACTTCTTCAAAGGTCAGAGAATCTGAATAAGTTTTTCCCGTTCCCTTAGTTTGTCGGCGGACAAATTCGTTTACTGTGACTTTCATCGTTTCCATGGATATAGTTTTTTATTCCAGTTTAATGCTTTGTATTTTTTTAATATTTTCATTGTTTCCTCAACCGGGAGCGCTTCGCTGGTACCGTATTTACTGGAAACTGTTTCTGCCATGAAAAGTGAGTTGATAATCGCTTCCTCAGTAGCTTCCACTGTGGCCATAAATAAGCCATTCATAGCACGGTTTTTTAATTCTGTCCGATCTACAGTTAATTCATCTGATTCAGTTGATTTAAAGGTAGAAAAAATAATGGCATAATCACCGCTGCCATTAGATGAATAGGCGCCAACCCGACCAAAGGCGTGATTCACTCGTTTGGCTATCCGTTTTAGATTGCGATTAGATAAAGGGGCATCAGTAGCAATCACGATCATACATGAACCTTCATCTTCATCGTAAGGAATGCTGGAAGAGAAAGGAGATTTTTTTAGTTCCCGCCCAATCGGTGCGCCATTTATCATAAGCGACCCCCCAAAATTTGTTTGAACTATAACACCTACCGTATATCCGCCCGCTTCCGGCGGTAAAATCCTTGAGGAAGTACCAATTCCGCCTTTAAAACCAAGGGCTCGGGTTCCAGTCCCAGCACCCACCGCTCCTTCCATTACAGGGCCAGACATTGCATTGTTAATAGCGGTAAAAACATGTTCTTTTTTTATATGTCTTCCTCGAATATCATTCAACCCGCCATCGTTGGTCTCACCCACTACAGGATTGACAGATCGGATATTAGGGTTCCCCAAAATCATATAATCCACAATTGCATTAGCGACTAAAAAAATATTTAAGGTATTTGTTAATCCTATTGGTGTTTCGATGGTACCCAGTTCTTCAACCTGGGTAAATCCCAGAGCTTTACCAAATCCATTGGTGACATAAACGGCACCCATCACTTTTTCTTCAAAAAGATTTCCTCCATGGGGTTTAATGATAGTAACGCCTGTCCGGACACTATCACCAAGAATCAAGGTTTCATGGCCAACAAGAACTCCTTTAACATCAGTGATTGCGTTCCATTTCCCAGTTTTGAATAGGCCGATCTCTAGACCCATATTTCTGGGGCGAATTTTTTGCCCAAACAAAGGCGAAAGAGTTAGCAGTATAATCAGGCTGTATTTTGAAATACTCAAATTCATAGTGGGCGATGAGGGATTTGAACCCCCGACTTCTACGATGTGAACGTAGCGCTCTAACCAACTGAGCTAATCGCCCTTTAAAGGTTGTCCCATGGGACTAAAGACCTGCAAATTTAACTTCGTGTTTTAGGGTAAACAATGGTGTCTGCAGAAATAGTAATTAAGAATTTTGAAATTGTAAATGAGTTATTACTGGTATCTTTTTCGGATAACAGTGAAGCGATTGTAAATCTAAAAACCTTAAGAGAACGCTGTCCCTGTGCTTCTTGTGCCGGTGAAACGGATGCTTTGGGCAATTTATATAAGGGACCAGAACAGAAATTAATAGAATCCAGTTATCAAATCAGTGGGATTCAACCGGTAGGTTATTATGGTCTGCGTCCGTTCTGGAAAGATGGTCATAACACCGGAATTATTACGGGCGAACTGCTTAAAGAACTATCGGATTAAAATATATGTTTGATGTTGTTATCATCGGTGCTGGTATCGTGGGTTTAGCAATTGCACGCTCCATCGGAGAAACCACAAATAAATCGGTATTGGTGATTGAAAAAGAGGAATCCTTTGGCCGTGGTATCTCCAGCCGAAGCAGTGAGGTGATTCATTCTGGTATCTATTATAAGCCAGGATCACTCAAGGCTAAATATTGTACGCTTGGCAGAGATATGGTTTATGATTTTTGTGAAAAAAACGATATTTGGTATAACCGCTGTGGAAAGCTGGTTGTGGGTAGGCATCATCAATCAGAAGAACTGAATACGCTATACAAAAATGGACAGGAAAATGACGTTCCTGAAATACAAATTATTGATAAAAAGGAGATCAATAATCTGGAACCAAATATAAAAGCAGACATTGCCCTCTATATAGGATGTACCGGGATTATTTCCACTCATGATCTAATGGCGGCATTCTATAAAATTTCCCAAGAAAATGACCATGATTACCTATTTAAATCCCAGATTATAGATGTTCGGCAAGTAGACAGTGGCTATGAGCTGAATATTGAAAATGCACGGGGCGAGGTTGAAAAGGCCCTTGCTCAGTGGGTTATTAACGCTGCTGGGTTAGAAAGTGATTTAGTTGCCCATATGATTGATGAAGATTCCCCTTCCCTGAGATATTCCAAAGGCTGCTATTATAAATTGTCGTCCAAGTGGCGTGGAGCCTTTAAGCATTTGATATATCCTCTGCCGGATGAGAAGCATGGTTCATTGGGAATACATCTTAGTTTCGATGAAACTCAAATGATGCGATTAGGGCCCAGCGCCGATTGGACGGATGGAAAAGAAGAAAACTACGATGTGGAAGAATATTTGCTTGATCAGTTCTATTCAGAAGGATGTCAATATATCCGTGGGTTAGAAAAAGAAGATTTATCGCCTGACTATGCTGGTATTCGTCCCAAAATATGGATGGATGAAAATCCCATGCCAGATTTTTATATATCCCATGAACAAGAAAAGGGATTCCCGGGATGGATCAATTTAATTGGAATCGAATCCCCAGGGCTGACTTCAGCCATTGCTATTGGAGAAGATATCGCTTCTTGGATTAGATAAAATTCAGTTGTCGCCAGGCCTCATAAACAATAATAGAAACTGCATTGGCCAGATTAATACTCCGACCTGCTGATTTCATAGGGATTGTTATAGAATCATATTGATCAATAATTTTTTGAGGTAGGCCTGTGGTCTCGGGACCAAAAATAAAAGCATCGTCTTTTTTATAATTTAAGTCAGAATATATTTTTTTACCCTTGGTAGATATAGAATAAACTGAATGATAATTTATTTTATTAAGACAGGTATCCAAATCTGGCCAAAGGTTATAATCTGTCTTTTTTATATAATCCATTCCTGCCCGGCGTAGCGATTTTTCATTAATTGAGAATCCTAGAGGTTCAATAAGGTGTAAATGAAAACCAGTATTGACCATAAGCCTAATGATATTGCCGGTGTTTGGGGGAATTTTGGGTTTATAGAGAATAATGTGTAACAATTATAATGAATTTATATTAAGACTGAATAATATTCTTTATACCATTTTATGAATTGTGGTATTCCTTTATTAATTGTAGTAATTGGCTTATAACCTAATTTTTCAGTTGATTTTTTTATATCAGCTAAACTTTCCTTAACATCTCCCAGTTGCATAGGTAAATATTCAATTTGGGCTTTTTTCCCTAGGTTTGTCTCAATAATACCAATTAAATCCATTAGACTTTCGCTTTTTGAATTTCCAAGGTTAAAAATTTCACATTTATAATTTTTTTCAATTGCGGATCTTGTACCTCTTATTACATCATCAATGTAAGTGAAATCTCTTTTCATATTTCCATTATTAAAAA
>DTTO01000037.1:7796-33855 GCA_012964665.1 Fidelibacterota bacterium | reverse complement strand
GAGGTAATGCGCGGGTTCGAAAAATTTGTTGTTTTACGTAGCATTGATGAAAAGTGGAAAGATCATCTTTATGCAATGGATCAATTACGAGAAGGGATTAATCTACGGGCTTATGGTCAGAAGAATCCTCTATTGGAATACAAATCAGAAGGATTTCAAATGTTTCAAGAGATGATGGTTGATACGACAGAAACAACTGTGGAGCGTTTATACCGAACACAAATTCAGGGAATGGATACTGCACCGCAAATGCCCGTGGGTCGTACCAGGAATGTTCAGACCCAGCATGATGAAACCACTGGAATGGGATTTAGTAGCCCATCCATGCAGGAACAAGCGGCGGAATCTTCAGGTGCACCCAAACAGCCCATTAAAGTGGATGATAAAATCGGTCGGAATGAAAAAATAAAACTGGTCAGTCCAAGTGGAAAAGAGATTAAAGTTAAATACAAAAAAATTCAGCAATATTTAAATCAGGGTTATACGCAGGCTTGAGGATGTAGCCTTCCTCTTGTTAGGATTAAAAGGTTAAGATAAATAACGAGGAGCATAAAAATGGCTAATAAAAAGGAGTGGAAATTTTCGACCAAGGCGATCCATGTCGGTAATGAAGCTGATAAAATGACGGGTTCCGTTTCACCTCCTATCCATCTTACATCCACATTTAAGCAGGATGCTATTGGACAAACTCGCGGCTTTGATTACTCCCGCGTTAGTAACCCAACACGCCAACGGGTAGAACAAAATTTAGCCGCTTTAGAAGGTGCTTCCCACGCTATGGCTTTTTCCACAGGAATGGCTGCCACCACAGCGCTGTTCCAACTTTTCAGTGCGGGGGACCATATACTTATCTCACGAAACACCTATGGCGGAACCTACCGTATGTCCATGAATGTACTTAGCCGCCAAGGAATTGAATTTGAATGGATTGATACTCGTGATCCAGCTAATGTTGATAAACATATTCGCCCCAATACAAAACTAGTCCATGTAGAAACACCTACCAATCCATTGTTGGAATTATGTGATTTGGAGGAAACAGCAAAAGTATGTAAAAAACATCATGTACTCATGGGTGTTGATAATACTTTTATGAGTCCTTATGGTCAGCGTCCTATTGAAATGGGCGTGGATATTGTTATGCACAGTTCTACAAAATCATTATCTGGTCATTCTGACATCCTTGGTGGTGCGCTCATTACCAATGATGATGAATTGGCCGAAAAACTTCAGTTTATGCAGAAAGCCACCGGTGCTGTTCCTAGTCCATTTGACTGCTGGTTAATTTTACGTTCAACAAAAACGCTGGATCTTAGATATCAAAAAGCGGCAGACAATGCTAATGTACTGGCTTGGTGGTTAGCTAAACAGAAAAAGTTAGATCGGGTTATTTATCCCGGACTGAAAAGCCATCCACAATATGACATTGCAGTAAAACAGCAGCGTACACCAAACGGAGATGTTATTTTTGGGAACATGATTTCTTTCGATATTAGTTCAATCAAAGCGCGAGACCGTTTTATCAATAAATTGGAAATATTCACCTTAGCAGAAAGTTTAGGTGGGGTGGAAAGTTTAGTGTGCGCTCCTTATAATATGACACATGCTGCTGTGCCGGAAAAAATAAAACTTGATATGGGAATTACAGAGACATTGGTTCGATTATCCATTGGAATTGAGGATATTGACGATTTAAAAACTGACCTTAAAAATGCATTAGCAAATTAGTGTGCTTTATTTATTTCGTGAACTGAACTGAATTGAAATTGTAATTTCACCGGCTTTTTATAAAGGTAAGAACGAATTTGCCGCGGTGGTGGAATTGGTAGACACGCTGGTCTTAGGAACCAGTGCACTAAGTGCGTGAAGGTTCGAGTCCTTTCCGCGGCACAAAAACCTCGGATTAATTTTGGAAAATCTTCAAAACCATAGTCAACAACCTGAAAAAAAATCTGCCCTTCGGGTCATAATTCACAGTTTTTTTGTTGTTCCTCTTATCATTGCTGTTATTGCTGTCATGATTTTTTTAGTGGTGCGGATAATGACATCCGAACCCAATACTGCTCAGGATTACTTAGAAGATGTTAAAATTGGTGGATCTACAAAGCGGTGGCAGGGTGCTTTCGAATTATCAAAAATCTTATCTAATCCGAAACAGGTTCCCACAGATGAACGCTTTGTTTCAGAATTGATTTCAACTTTCAAATACGCTACCAATGATCGGGATATTCGTGTAAAACAGTACTTAGCTCTCGCAATGGGTGTAACAAAAGATATGCGTTATACACAACCTCTCATTGAAGCATTAGACGGGCCTGAACCTGAATTGATTATGGCGATAGCTCATGCTCTGGGTAATATAGCAGATAAATCAGCTGTTGCACCTTTAACTGACCTACTAAATCATGGTGAAGCAAAGGTTCGTCTACATGCTGTGATTAGCTTAGGAAAAATTGGTGATGCTTCAACTATTCCTGCATTAAAAGAAATGATGGCAGATCCGGAAGCCAACGTACGATGGGATGCTGCCATTGCTTTGGCGAAGCAAAAAGATGCCAGTGGTCAGCGAATTTTATTAGACCTGATGGATAGAAATTATTTAGATTCGTTTCCTAATATCGATGAAATCGAGCAGGTTCAGGCCATGATGGTGGCCATTCAAGTTGCACCTTTGATCCAAGATTTAGAATTGAAAACGTCATTGGAAAAACTGCGGGACAGTGATCCAAATTTAAAAATTCGTGAAGCTGCCCGTATTGCGGTAACACAGTTCGAATAAGGTTTAAGTATTATGCCAGATGCAAATAAAAAAAAGACGGCCACCATTAAACCGGTCAGTCCGCCTCCAGCAGCATTAAGTCAAGCTGACGATAATACTCAAGTTACCCGTCGGTCGTTTTTTTCCTGGCTGTCCTTAGGTTGGCTTGCTTTTGTTGCTGCCACAGGTGGATTCTTCACTATGATGCTGCGTTTCTTTTTTCCGAATGTATTATTTGAGCCAGTTCAGACTTTTCGTGCAGGGTATCCTGAAGACTATGAGGCTGGTGAAGTTGACCTGCGATGGAAAGCAAAGTATGCTACCTGGATCATAAGAAATGATGAAGGTATTTATGCCCTGTCAACGACATGCACTCATTTAGGATGTACACCAAACTGGCTGGTTGCTGAACAAAAATTCAAGTGTCCCTGTCACGGAAGCGGTTTTCGTAAAACAGGCATTAATTTTGAAGGTCCAGCTCCCCGTCCCCTGGAAAGGTTTAGAATTGTTTTAGCAGATGATGGACAAATTGTTATAGATAAAACGAAAAAATATCAACAAGAAAAAGGCCAGTGGGGTGATCCCGAAGCCTTCTTAAAAGTATAAGAGAGATTTATGGCTGAGAAAAAAGGACTGTTGAAACGATTAGCTGAAGGTCAGATTTGGACTTCTATATTCAGGGGCGGTGGTGTTCCCCAATCCCGGCGTCAAAGGATGATGGTTGTATTGAATTCTGTCTTTTTGCACCTCCATCCGGTAAGATTACCAAAACATGCTGTGAAATTAAAATTCACCTGGTGCATGGGAGGGTTGTCATTCTTTCTTTTTCTAATTGAAACAATCTCGGGAATTCTGTTAATGTTTTATTATCGCCCGACAATCGAGTACGCTTATCCAGATATCATTGACTTAGCGGAACAAGTGCCTTTTGGTATTATGCGTGAAGTCCATCGTTGGGGAGCCCATGCAATGGTGATTACAGTCTGGTTGCATATGTTTCGTGTTTTTATGACAGGTTCATATAAACCGCCAAGGGAATTCAACTGGTCCATCGGTGTTATCCTTCTATTGTTAACCTTGCTATTAAGCTTTACAGGGTACCTTTTGCCATGGGATCAATTGGCGATCTGGGCGATCACAGTTGGATCAAATATGGCTCGTGCTACACCTTTCTTAGGGCATGAGGGGCCTGGGGCTGCATTGCTTGCAATCGGTGATATCAATTTTGTAACCGTTGCAAGTGACGTTCGTTTTGCTTTGATTGGCGGTCGATTCTTAGGAGAAGCTACACTACTGCGATTTTATGTATTGCACTGTATTGGCCTCCCCTTTATTATAATGATTTTTATGTCTGTTCATTTTTGGCGCATTCGTAAGGATGGAGGTATATCCACACCTGTCTAGTTATGGAGGGATTTAAACATTTAATTGATAGTCTCACAAAACCGACAATTCTGGTCACCTTTACCTTTATCATCTTTTTCTTTCTTTTTCCACCATCGGATTGGTTTGATAAGTGGCATCGCCGTCTAAGATTTAATGCGTTGTGGGGTAAAAAAGCTTTATTAATCATTAATGTTCTGCTGGTTGCATTTTTTATCTTTGGATTAGGAGACCCAGATTTCAGGGCCATTGTTTTAAAACCAGACAATGTGCCGATTTCTGGGCTGATCTTTCTGGTTTTCTTTTTCACTTGGCTGTCCATGAATCAGGCTTACAAAAATGATGAATTAGTTGAAGCAGGTAAACCTGTAGATGAGCACTATGATGCACCCAATGATAAAGTGTTAGTATGGCCTGATCTGGTTTATGTAGAATTTATTTGCTTAATTCTTTTTTCCGCATTTATGATGGTTTGGTCTATTGGGCTGGCTGCGCCGTTAGAAGAACCGGCTAATCCTTCTGAATCGCCCAACCCCTCTAAAGCACCATGGTATTTTTTGGGTCTTCAGGAAATGCTGGTTTACTTTGACCCTTGGATGGCAGGTGTGGTACTTCCAAGTTTGATTATTGTCGGGTTGATGGCGATCCCTTATATGGATAATAATCCGGAAGGATCTGGATACTATAGCTATAAAGACAGAAAGCTTTCCATTGCGATGTTTATGTTCGGCTGGTTGGTATTATGGGTGCTACTCATTGTAATTGGCACTTTTTTACGAGGGCCAAATTGGAACTTTTTTGGTCCTTTTGAATATTGGGACAGCCATAAGCTTGAAGCATTGACAAATGTTAACCTATCAGAATTCATTTATGTAAAATTGTTCAATACCGGATTACCAGGTAATATACTATTGAGGGAAATATGGGGACTTTTAATTATCCTTGGTTATTTTATGATCTTGCCGCCTTTGTTAGCAAAAACCTGGTTGAAGGATATGTATTTAAAAATGGGTGTTGCTCGATATTCGGTCTTTATCGTTTTGATTATTACAGCTTTAACACTGCCGATCAAAATGTACTTAAGATGGATGTTTAACCTAAAATACATCATTGCTATTCCTGAGTATTTTTTCAATTTTTAAACTGGCAATCAATACTGATACATGATTAATCAACAGGAACGATACTATAACATACTGAAACTCAATAAGTGGTTTGCCATTTCAAGTATATTATTCACCTTGATCTGGGTACTTACTTTTGCCAATGATTTTAATCGCCCTTGGAAAAAATACCAGATTCAGTTTCGTCAAATGGAAATTGAAAAAACTCGCGCCGATATTGCAACAGCAAATCAGAATTTAGAAAGTGATGAAACATTTACTGCCCTAAAGGTTCAGCTTGAAGCAGCTCAAAATAAGGTTGAATCGCGTCAGGACGAAATTAAAATTATCCAAAAAAACATTCAAAAATTAGAAGCTAATGTATATGCAAAAAATCAAATATATCAATTCGCGAAAGCAGATATGGATGTGGCGAAATATAATTATGAAGAAGCCCAGCATGGACTCGGTAATCTAAATAGCGCCAAAAAAGAATTTGATAATTTATCATTACAAGCTGCTTCCGGAAAAATTGAAGTTGAAACAGTTGAAAGAAAGATTGAAATTGCCAATAATGAATTAAAAGGAATACGTCAGTCTTTAAAAGAGGCTAATGATGCGATTGGTAGTATCTCCCGTGAAAAAGATCTACTGGCAAGAAAACTGACAAAGATTGACCCTGAGGCCATGTCATTTTCGAACAAATTAGCCAATATTGTTCGCGACGTACCTGTTTTGGATTTTATTGATCCATATTATAAAGTGAAACAGGTAGTTATCAAAGATATTGAAGATGATATGATATATATGGGTGTACCTAAAGTTGATCGCTGTATGACTTGTCATATGGGGATTGATCAAAAAGGGTTTGAAGATGCACCGCAACCTTATTCAACGCACCCAAATCTCGAATTGTATCTTGGCACTAATTCTCCCCATCCCATGAATGAATATGGCTGTACCAGCTGCCATGCGGGAAGAGGTCGAGGCACCGATTTTATTTCATCTGCCCACAGTCCGGATAATGAAGAAATGGCAATACGATGGGCAGGAGAATTAAACTGGCATCGATTGCATCATTGGGACACACCCATGCTGCCCATGAAATATGTTGAAGCCTCATGTCTAAAGTGTCATGCGGGATCAATACCTGTTAAAGAATCACCCAATTTGGCTTTAGGAATGACGATTGTTGAAAAAGGTGGTTGTTTTGGCTGTCACCAGATTGATGGTTTTGAAAGTACGCCAAAACCAGGTCCAGGATTGAGAAAGATTGCAACAAAGACCACAAAAGAATTTGCTTTCAAATGGATTTATGAACCTCGTTCTTTCCGAGAAAATACATGGATGCCGCATTTCTTTAAACAAATGAATAGCCAAGATTCTGAATCTCTAATTCGAACAGACCAGGAAATCCATGCGATTGTGACTTATTTATTTAATCGCAGTACAGAATTTAAAATGGAGCGCATGCCAAATAAGGGCAATGCTGATAATGGACGAATGCTAGTGAATTCGCTTGGTTGTTTGGGCTGTCATCTCACTGAGGGAGAAGAACTTGCTGAAGTAAAATCTGTTAATTCCATACGCCGTGAACATGGGCCAAACCTGATTAAACTAGGTTCGAAGACCAATCAGCGCTGGATTTATAACTGGATTAGTGATCCCCAGCGATACCATCCTGCAACCAAAATGCCGAATTTGCGTCTTTCCAAACAAGAGGCAGCCGATATTTCATCTTATTTGATTTCCCAGCGAGATTCAAATTTTGATAAACAGATTGTTCCTGCTGTTGATGAAATTGAATTAGATAAAATTGTTACTGATTTTTTGGGCTCAACCCTGCGTAAAGAAGAGGTGAAGGCTCGCCTGGCAGGAATGAATCTTGATCAGAAATTAAATTATACCGGTGGGAAATTGATTAGGCAGTACGGTTGTTATAGTTGTCATGATATTGGCGGATTTGAAGATGCAAAGCCCATTGGTACACCGCTGACTACGGAAGCTAGTAAACTGATATCCAAACTGGACTTCGGTTATTTCCATGATAAGCTTCCACATACAAAATGGGATTGGTTTAGACAGAAGGTGGATAGTCCTCGCAGTTTTGATATGATTCCCCAAGAAGATTATACCTATAAAATGAAAGTAAAAAATCCACTGGAAAAATTGCGGATGCCTCATTTCGGATTGAATGAACAAGAACTAGATGCAATTGTTACTGTCATTATGGGTTGGGTCAAAGATGAAATTCCTTCTACGAAACTGCCCGTAAGTGATGCACGGAATTTGGCCATTGCAGCCGGGGAAAAACTTATCACTCAGTATAATTGTCAGGGATGTCATTCCATTGATGGCGACGGTGCCGCAATTCTACCAACTGTAGCTTCTTGGTTAGAAGAAATCGCCGACGAAACAACGGCAGAGGATAATAGTTTAGTGCTTTCCTTTGCGCCCCCAATGTTGGATACAGAAGGGAAAAAAGTGCAACCGGACTGGTTATTTAAATTTTTCAAAAACCCAACAATGATCCGACCAAACCTGCAGGTACGGATGCCCAGTTTTACCATGATATCGGATAATGACTGGAATACCATTATTAAATATTTTCAGTTGAAAGATGGACAAACCAATCCTTATGAGAATCCTCATTCAATTGCAAAAAATTCCACAACCTATAGAGCTGGGGAGGTTATTCAGGATATGGGTGCTTGTAACAATTGTCACTTTTATGGTGATCAAAAACCAAAACAAGCTGCGTTATCCTGGGGGCCTAATTTGGCGCTGACAAAGGAACGACTCCGACCAGAATGGGTGGTAGATTGGTTTAGAGATCCGCAGATGATAATGCCCGGCACTAAAATGCCCGCACCGTATATACCAACTGACGAACCTTTAGCTTCCGTGAGAGAAACTTGGGGTAATGATGTAGCCAAACTGCATTCTGATCCGGAAAAATTGCTTGAAGCGTTGCGAGATTATAATTGGGGAATTTCAGGACCGATTGATGTTTCCGCGATTGTAAAAGCCCATCTTGCATCAGAAGGATATGGATTTGTCATTGAAGATGATGATTGGGGTGATGACGACTGGTAAAATCTAAATAAAATTGAATTAAACCCGGTTCTATTTTATTGGAACGGGGTTTATTATTTATATTCATATCTATTATGAAGACCCGGGCCGCTATTCTGTACGATTTAAACACTCCTTTTAAAATATCCGGGGTAGATCTTCAATCGCCAAAAGAAAATGAAGTTTTGGTTAAAATGAGCGCTGTTGGAGTATGTCATAGCGATTGGCATTTATTTACCGGAGACACTACACATGCTTTGCCGGTGGTCCCGGGGCATGAAGGCTGCGGCAATGTGGAAGAAATCGGAAAAAATGTAACACGAGTAAAAAAGGGAAATAAGATTGCTTTGAATTGGGCACCCAATTGCGGAAAATGCTTTTATTGTATTCATGGTCGTCCCAGTCTTTGCGAAGCATATACAGATCTTATTTGGGATGGCTATTTGATGGATGGTACCACCAGGATGTCCATTAATGGCAAATTGCTGTATCATTATTGTGCACTTTCCTGTCTTTCGGAATATGCCGTTGTACCCGAGGCCTCTTGTGTAAAAATGCCGAATGAAATTCCAGATGATGTTGCTGCTTTGATTGGGTGCGCGGTGACAACGGGTGTCGGTTCAGCTTTGAATACGGTTCAAATTAGTAAAGATGATACTGTGGCTGTATTAGGCGCTGGCGGTGTAGGACTCAGTACAATCATGGGTGCTGCATATGCTGGTGCCAGCCAAATTATTTCGATTGATATTGTGCCAGAAAAAGAAATAGTGGCAAGAAATGTAGGCGCCACTGATTTTTTGCTTTCTGATCAGGATACCATTAAGCAAATTAAATCTATAACAAATAATCGCGGGGTTGATTATGCCTTTGAAGCGGTAGGTATACCTAAACTTCAGGAATTAGCTTTTGAAATTGTCCGGCCAGGTGGAACGTTAGTCTTATCTGGAATTACACCAATGGGATCTGAAACAAATTTTTCCGGAGCTGTTCTAACTCGGCAGGAAAAGACGGTGAAAGGATCTTACTACGGCACCTCAGATACAAGCCGTGATTTTCGTAAATATGCTGATTTATTTCTATCGGGAGAACTGCCAATTGATAAAATGATTTCTCGGTCTTATGATTTAGATCAGATCAATGAGGCCTACAAAGATATGTTGGCTGGTAAAGGTGGTCGAGGCATCATTCGATTTTAAAATATTATTAACCCAGCATAAATAAAAAAGCCCCAATTATAGGGGCTTTTTTACTATTTGGGTAAAATTTGATTTATTTCTTTTGCGGACGTTCGAAATTAAAGTTTACTGTTGCTTTACCACTGCTAACGGTTACTTTTTGACTTAATGTACGTTTACTGCCAAATTTTTCCTGCCATGCGACAACTTCGTAAGTACCATCCGGGACATCTGAAATGCTAAAAGTGCCATCATTGCCAGTTACCGCGAAATATGGATGATCAAATACCTGTGTATAATTTTTCATCCAGGGATGAACATCGCATTTAATAACAAAAACGTCTTCAGCTTTATCAAAAATCTCTGTTGTTTGTTTCAGAGATTTTGGCATTCCTTTGTTGAACTCTCTGTTCACTTTAGGAAGTGCGTGTATGTTATGCATGGTTGCATCACTATTAAGGATTTTAATAGTTTGTCCAGCCATTACACCTAATACGTGTGGTAAATATACGCAGCCATTCTGATCTATGGTGGCAGCAGTAGCTAGTGGCTTTCCGGTATAGCTTACGCCTTTTAAATAAACTATAACATTTGCCAGGTTACCATCTCCATCTACAATAAATGATTCAGTTTTGGCAGCTTCCTTATGGGATGCAGCACAAACGGGGTCAGCATCCATACGGAGTTTTTTCGCTTTTGGCGGTTTTCCAATATACTTTACACGGCCGGTGACCTCGCCAGCGAAAATAACACTTGCCGCTAAACTGGTAATTACGGCCAATTCCATCATTCTACGCATTTTAATTCTCCTGATTAATACAATTTTACTTTCTAAAACAGCCAGCAAATATATATTAATCCAAGATTCCAAATCAAGAAGCTAAGAAATAGTAAAATTATTTAAAAATTTTGACTAAAATATTTTTTCATTTACATCTTAGAAGACTAAATTTCGCGACTGTTTTTGAATTCATTATACAAAACACCAATCATTTTAGATTAATCAGGAATCATTAATGAGTACTGACTACCATAAAGAAAGTTTCTTTACGAAGTACATCTGGTCTACAGACCATAAAATCATCGGCCTGCAATACGGAATCACCGCGCTATTGTGGCTTCTTTTTGGATTTATCCTAATGATGATTATGCGCTATCAATTAGCTTACCCGGAATCCCCAATACCTATTGTGGGCGCATTGTTGGGTGACGGTGGACTGCTCCCGCCGGAAATGTATAATTCTCTGGGAGCAATGCATGGGACAATCATGATATTTTTAGGTGTGGTCCCATTGGCTTTTGGTGCTTTCGGCAACTATTTTTTACCACTCCAAATTGGTGCCATCGATATGGCCTTTCCTAAATTAAATGCTACTTCTTATTGGATGTATTTTGTGGGATCAGTCGTAATGGTGACTGGTTTTTTCGTTCCGGGTGGCGCGGCAAATTCGGGCTGGACCTCTTACCCGCCTTTATCTAATATTGCCACAACGGGACAAACCGTCTGGCTGTGTGGAATGGTATTTCTGATTACATCTTCATTGCTCGGTTCCATCAATATTTTAGCCACTGTGATTCAATTGCGTACTGAAGGTATGAACTGGATGCGATTACCAATTTTTGTTTGGGTTCAATTTATTACTGCTTTCCTTTTGCTTTTGGCATTTCCTCCCTTAGAAGCAGCCAGTGTGTTGCAATTAATGGACCGCTTGGCCGGGACCAGCTTTTTCATGCCCAGCGGTTTAGTGGTTTCAGGTGTCGCACTTTCCAATGCTGGTGGTGGAAGTCCTTTGCTCTGGCAACATCTATTCTGGTTTCTGGCACATCCCGAAGTCTATGTATTGATTCTTCCTGCATTCGGCATTGTGGTTGAAGTCATCGCCAACAATACGCGTAAACCAATCTGGGGATATAAATCCATTGTTTATGCTGTAGTCTTTTTAGGCTTTATGTCCTTCATTGTCTGGGCACATCATATGTTTATTACGGGCATGGGGACCTCAATGAGCTCATTTTTTCAAACGACGACAATGATTATTTCAATTCCATCAGTAGTCATTCTAACGGCCTTGTTTATGTCCCTTTGGGGGGCATCAATTCGCTATAATACACCGATGTTATTCGCGCTAGGATTTCTACCAATGTTTGGCATTGGCGGACTGACCGGTTTGCCCTTAGGCTTGGCTGCAGCCGATATTTATTTGCATGATACCTATTATGTAATTGGTCATTTTCACTATGTTGTTGCCCCGGGAACAATTTTTGCTCTTTTTGCAGGCATTTATTACTGGTTTCCTAAAATGACAGGAAAACGAATGAATGAAACCCTAGGGAAATTACATTTTTTCTTTTCTTTAATCTTTATGAATGGTGTGTTTTTACCCATGATGGCTCAAGGTCTAGCTGGGGTTTCTCGCCGCCTCTGGGATGGAGGAGAAATGTATGCCCATGCAGCTGGAGTACTTTATCTAAACGAAGTGATGTCGATATCTGCATGGCTTTTAGGAATGACTCAAATATTCTTTATTGTCAATATGATTATCAGTTTAATGAGTAAAAAAACAGGGGAATCCAACCCATGGGGCGCCACAACATTGGATTGGTCAGCCACCACCTCACCGCCGCTTGGGCATGGTAATTTTGAAGTGGTTCCAACTGTCTATCGAGGTCCTTATGAATATAGTGTTCCAGGCGCAGACAAAGATTTTACACCACAAAATGAGAAAGTCTGAGTTTTATGGATATTCCCTTTACCGTTAAAGAGCGACCTGACACAGGATTGTATAATGGAAAATTAGGCATCTGGCTATTTTTGGCTTCTGAAGTGATGCTCTTTGGCGGACTATTTTCAGCTTATGTTTTCCTAAGGACGGGCGCTGAATCTTGGCCGGTTGGATCAGATATTTTGAACGTTCCAATGGCGACCTTGAACACAATGTTTCTAATCACTTCAAGTGTGACAATGGTAATGAGTTGGGCATCACTTAAGCTAAATGATTTTGGCAAATTTAAAATGTACTTAGGATTCACGATTCTCCTAGCCTTTGGTTTTTTGGTGGTCAAATATTTTGAATACACCGCTAAGTTCGAACATCACCTTTATCCCAGTACAAACAATTTTCTGGGTATTTACTTTACTATGACTGGACTCCATGTTTTGCATGTTGTCGGTGGTATTATTGTGATTTTTTATTTTTTGGTGCCAGGAAATAAAATGTGGCAAAGTGACCCTGATCGTTTTGTCAATCGTATTGAAATTGTTGGGCTCTACTGGCATTTTGTGGATTTGGTATGGATATTCCTCTTTCCAGTATTTTACCTATTATAAGGAATCATTATGAGCGAATACACTCCTGAAGAAATACATCATCACGTAAAAACCTATGTTATGGTTTTTGTCGCTTTGGCTGCGCTTACGATAATTACTGTATCTATTTCCTATCTTGATTTAGGTGTGTTACCTGCGGTGACGCTGGCTCTGATCGTAGCAAGCATTAAAGGTTCATTGGTGGCCTGTTACTTTATGCATTTGATCAGTGAAAAAGTGACCATCTATTGGACTTTATTGGTGACACTAGCATTTTTTCTGGTTCTCATGTTTGTCCCTTTAAGCACCATGTTGGTACAGGCAAAAGTATAGTATGTCCCTGAAATCTTTTCACATTTTATTCATTACCCTGTCCATTGTAATAGTCGTCTGGTTTGGAATTTGGGAGTTGAACCGATCTGTAGTGGTGGCTATCGTTTCATTTCTGACCGGTGGGGGCCTGGTTTACTATGGTGTTCAAGTATTAAAAAAATTCCGGACCATTTCCTGATGAAAAAAACCGTTTTTATCACTATAGGTGTTTGCATTTTTCTATTGCCCGAAGTTTCCTATGCTTGTGCTACCTGTTTTGGAGATCCAAATTCTACTGCAACACAGGGAATGAATAAGGCAATCCTAACAATGTTAGGAGTCACCGGTGGTGTGTTAGGTGGAGTTGTAACTTCCATATTCACATTAAAAAATCGTGCAAGGAAATATGCAGAATATCTACAAAATAAGAAAAAAACAACGGAAAGGTAGACTGCGGTGCTAGAACTGCTTAGATATTTCGGATTACCAACATTTTCAGCTTCAACGCAGGGACCTGCTATAGATAATATCAACGTCTTGGCGCATTGGTTAATGGCATTGTTATTTGTAGGGTGGGGCGCCTTCTTTATTTATACTTTATTTCGGTTTAGGGCATCAAAAAATCCCAAAGCGAATTATCAAGGGATTCGAAGTCATTTTTCAAGTTATTTAGAGGTAGTCATTGGGGTAATTGAAGTTGTATTACTGCTTGGTTTTGCAATACCAATCTGGGCCAGTCGGGTGAACGATGTCCCTAAAGGACCTGATGCGATCCATATACGTGTTGTAGGCCAGCAATTCGCATGGAACATCCATTACCCAGGACCGGATGGCGTATTCGGGGCAATATCTGTTGACCTAGTAGATGAGGTCGAAAACCCAATCGGTTTGGATCGCTCCGAGGAATTTGCCAAAGATGATATTTTCACTGTGAACCAGCTTCATATACCTGTGAATACACCAATAAATATTTCTCTTTCCACCAAAGATGTTATTCATAGTTTTACCCTGACAGAATTGCGTGTAAAACAAGATGCGATTCCAGGGATGGAAATACCAGTATGGTTTGAAGCTACCATGACCACTGATGAATTACTGGAAGAAATTAAAGGAACGGCTAGGGAAGGTAGAGGTTTTGAAATTGCCTGTGCCCAGCTATGTGGTCTGGGTCATTACAGAATGAAAGGGTTCATGACCATACATGAAATGGATGGCTATGAAGCTTGGTTGGCAGAAGAGCAGGAATATTTATCTGAAGAAGAGGAAGATGATTGGGAAGATGATTGGGAAGATTAAGACTGGTAATACCAGTCTTAATTGGGTTGGAAACCCCGCTTAGGCGGGGTTTTTTGTTGCCAATATTCAGCAAAATATTATAAAGGAACCTGTAAATTTTGACCCTGCGCTCGAGAGAAAAATTCAAAAATGAATTCAGCATCACACAACTGGCTACGAGTATTTTCTAAGTTAACTGTTTTATCTACCTTGTTTCTTATTTTTGTAGGAGCGTTGGTCAAAAGCCATGAAGTTGGATTATCGGTACCGGATTGGCCGACCACCTATGGAAAACAAATGTTTGCCTTCCCTCTATCGGACATGGTGGGAGGAATTTTCTATGAACATGGGCATCGGATTGTTGCGACCATTGTTGGTTTTTTTACCATGATACAAGCGATCTGGCTGGGATTTTCCTATGAACCGAAATGGCTAAAGAAATTGGGATATTTTGTCCTAGCGACTGTGATTCTGCAAGGTCTGTTTGGTGGCATAACTGTCTTATTTTTTCTTCCGCCGCCCGTTTCAATCCTTCACGGTATTCTGGCGCAGACATTTTTTATTATGACTATTGTACTCGCATATGGTTTATCCATTGAAAGAACCAAACGTGTTGAAAAAAAATGGCCCAAAGGCCTTCAGAAGGGAGCCATTATCATTGGCGGTTCTATTTATATTCAACTTATACTTGGGGCACTCATGCGACATACAGGTTCGGGTATGGCCATTCCGGATTTTCCGACAATGGGAGGCGTGTGGATTCCAACTTTTTCCGATAATATGATTAATAACATCAATGCAATATTATTTGACCTAAATCTTGATATGGTTTCCCGAAACCAGGTTATGATACATTTTATTCATCGGTTTGGAGCTGCAGTGGTAACTGGTGCAATCGGCTATTATGTTTTTCGATATCATTCATTTTTGCAACGGCATCAGTTGCCCAATATGACTTTGTGGCTAATGGTAATTATTGTAATTATACAAATCACCCTGGGTGTCGCGACGGTGCTGTCAGAAAGGTCTCCTTATATTGCCAGTTTTCATGTTGTAACTGGTGCTGTCCTGTTAGGATTATGTACATTATTTATTCTTAGAATAAATCCAGTAAAATGGGTGGATTGGAAAATCCGATGAAGTTCGAAAAGCAAAAGGCCAAGTCAATGTTGAGTGTATATCTTGAATTGAGCAAACTTAATATTTTGTCCCTTGTTTTGGTGGCAACTTTCTTGGGTTACTATCTGGGAAATATGGGAATCGGTTCTTGGGAAAAACTATTGTTTACATTACTGGGAACGTCATTAACGGCAGCAGGATCTGGTGCATTAAATCATTACCAGGAACGGGAACCAGACAGTTTAATGACGCGAACGAAAAATCGACCTCTGCCGGCAGGATTAATTTCACCCATTCACGTATTACTCTATGGTGTATTTATGGTAATCTCAGGAAGCATCCTGTTGGTTTGGAAGGTAAACCTCCTAACCGGATTCTTATCTATTTTAACCGCATTTCTATATATCATTGTTTATACACCATTAAAAAGGATTACCTGGTTAAATACATCTATCGGATCAATACCGGGAGCATTGCCCATCATTGGTGGTTGGACAGCCGCAACAGGGGAGATCGGAACAATGGCCTGGATCTTATTTGGAATTATGTATTTGTGGCAGCATCCTCATTTTTATGCAATTGCCTGGATGTGCAAGGAAGATTATAGCCAAGCAAATTTCAAAATGCTGCCTGTAGTCGAACCAGACGGAACTCGAACAATCCGCCAGATTTTCTGGCATCTATTATTGATGATTCCAATGGCATTGCTTCCTGTGATTGAGGGATCACTCGGAAGCATTTATTTAATCGGTGTAACCATTATTTCTTTTGCATTTTTTCTATCTGCGATTCCATTGGCTAAGGATAAATCCAAGAAAAGCGCTTTATTATTATTAAAAACTTCCGTTATCTACCTGCCGGCCCTATTAGTTATCATTATTATCGATTTGGGAATTTCATAATGTCCCGAAAAACAAGATTTATCATGTATGGAATTGTTGCTGTTTTATTAGTAATCACCTATTTAACCAAAGAATCTAATTCCAATAGTGGACTGCCTGTACTTGGTACAATACCAGAGTTTTATTTTACAGATAGCCAGGATAAAAAAATTAGCCGAGCTGACCTGGATGGAAAAGTATGGGTAGCAGATTTCATTTTTACTACATGTAACATGGCTTGCCCTGTTTTAACTGGTAATATGAACCTCGTTCATAAAGAATTCCAGAATAATGATAATGTCAGAATTGTCTCTATATCTGTCTATCCTGAGTATGATACTCCGGAGGTTTTAAAAAAATACGCATCCCAATATGATGCAAATACAAATCGTTGGCATTTTCTCACCGGCCCGGAAGAAAATGTTCAGGATGTGATTAAAAATGGATTCAAAATGGGTGATTATGAAGATATTATTTTTCATAGTGAAAAATTTGCTTTGGTTGATCAGAAAGGAAGACTTCGTGGTTACTATAGTGGGATGCAAACAGAAGATGTGGCACGCTTGAAAAAGGATATGAAAAAATTATTGAAAGAAAACTAATGGTAAACCAGGATAGTTTCTGGCTCCGAATTATTTATATTTTTTCCCTAATTATTTCTGCTACTGTCGCATTCTTGATTTTGGGACCAAGGCCTGCAGGCATTGAGGGTGCGCTTGATGTATCCAAATTACCTTTGCTCAATGCCTCCCTCAATGGCATGACGACTATTTTATTGGTTATTGGTTACATATTGATCCGAAACAAGAAACGTCAACAGCATAAAAATGTTATGCTAACTGCCTTTGGTACTTCCGCAGCTTTTTTAGTCAGCTACGTTATTTATCACTGGTTTAAATCCGGTCCAAAACAGTATACTGGAGAATTCCCAGAAATTTATTTCTTTATTCTGATTACTCACATCATTTTAGCGGCAATCATTATTCCATTAGCTTTAATTACACTTTATCGTGGTTGGATGGATCAATTAAAAAAACATCGAAAAATCGCAAAGATTACACTTCCGATTTGGTTATATGTATCAGTTACTGGGGTTGTGATTTATTGGATGCTGTACTAAAAAATAAAAGATAGATTATAATTTTTTGACCAATCCTCCAAACTTTTGGTCGATCTCAAAACCTAAGCGGTAGAATAAACCTGACTGGAAAAACCCTACAGTAAGAAATTTAAATTTCTTTAACCTCAGTCGATTAAAAAGTTCTTCGATCAATCGAATACTAAGATGGTTTTTTTGGTATGGGGGCGCGATAACAATTTTTTCTAAATGTGCAATGCCCGAACCAGTTTTCTTCCAGAATACACCGCCAACCATCTGATCTTTTTTAGTGATGATTAATAGAAACTCATGATTAGACTCAAATTGAACCTCGAGGCGTGCTTCCAGAAGTAATATGTGAAAACGGGCCACTTCTTTTGGATGAAAAGGAGGACGGATATTAAAGGGTTGGCCATTTTTATCCTTAATCAGTACAACCAGATCCAAGCGGCCTCTTTTACCAACATCTCTTGTAATGAGTTCCGCATAATCTGCTGCATCAACATGTTCAAATACGAGTCGCGTTAAGAAATATTTTTCTTCTTCATTTAGATCTATCTCATCGTGAATAAAATGAAGATGTGTTTCAAGGTTTTCTTCTGATATCGATCCGGATCGCATCTGTATCATAAGATCATTTAATTTCTCTACTAGATGAGGATTGCCATCCTGAAATGCGGTCATTAGGAAAAACCGGATCCTTGTTTCAGGATATTTCTCCATTAAGGCCTGCAGTTTATAATCTTTATATAAATCTTGAATAATGATTCCACGTGCTTTATATGTGGCGCCCGGATTTAGATCCAACCATCGTTGATAGCGCAGCGAAGCAAAGACAACCTGTTTTCTTAATAGTCCGGACACATTAACTTCATTGAGGTATGCTTTTATTCGGGCGGGAGAAAGTCCCAAATCTTTATGTGTTTTTTTGATAGTGCGCAACATTTTGGAACCAAGCTTTAATCCAAACACTTCCAATGCAACAGTAAATAAAATTTCCCATTCTGCCATTTTTTTAAGGCCAGGGAATTTCCTTTCTGTTTCTAAAATATAATTTTTATAAAGAGATAAAAAAACCTCTCGAATTAATATCGCTTTTTCCCGTTCAGAAATTGAAATGAGCCGTGTACCTGTATAATAATCAAACTCGGGTATGATAATATTTTTTGGTGATGCATCAACAATCATACGAGTACAGTCAGTCCGCTTCCAAAATTCAAGATATGCAGTTACGCCGTTCCAAATGAAGTGAAGCCAGCGCATTTGCCAACGGTCTGGGTATGTACCGGAAGAAATTTCTTTTTGATTTCTATTCAAATATTGTAGGACTGTTTCACCAGGTATGTATTCTTCGGTGAAAATCTGATGTTCTTCCCAGTATGATCCGAAATCCTCAACCAATTTCTGATCCTGAATAGATGAGGCAATCGAAATGAGCCAATTCGTTTCTTGGGTGAATCGTCTATGAACAAGGTCATCATTGATATTGATCACAAAATTATAAGCACCACCATCTTTCAACTGAACTAATACCCTAATCACATATTTTCCATGCCCTTTTCCAATCAGGGTGAACCAAAGGCCTTCTGAAGCTAAATCACTCAATTGGATATTTTGATTATCTGAAAAAATGAAAATTGATTCTCTAATTAAAGTTGAATGGTAAACAGCTAATTCAATTTTTTCTTTCAGGAAGTCAGGAATACTCTGGTCAAACTGTAAAATTGGAGACCAGTCAAATTGATCTTCAAATTGGTCATTCTGGATCCAGGTTCTGAAAGCATCTAATAAAATGCCCCTGTTTGCATGGGCCAGTTCCGTCAGGATATGGTTCTTGGAAGCCAGCATCCAAAGTGTCAATTCACCGCGCACTTTGATGAAATATTTTGGATCCTTCATTGCCAGATCCGTGATCAAATTAATTAATGCCTGCCCTACACTTTCATCTTTTTTCGCTATTTTTTGACGCTGTCTATAAATTGCCAATAATTCTAAAATAGATTGAAAATGATGTTTTTGGATAAATTGCGAATGAAAGGATGCAATGCTTTCATATTGGGTTGAATAAATTAATTTTTTATACAAACTGATAAACATTTCCCCACTTATGTGGGGCAATAATATTTCCAAGGCACGTACCCAAAATGTTGGGTCAGGATGAAATTGTAGTCTTAATAATTGGTCCTGAATGATGGCTTGATATGTCGCAGAATTTATTCCTTGGTGGAAATGATCTAGGGCTGATTTGACGTGTTGAATATTATTCTGGAAGAGGTTGGTAGCAGCCAGATGAAGTGTGACCAGCGTTGGGGCTCCTTCCGGGTAGGACGTTGCCTTAATCAAAGATTTATCTTTCTGATTAAAAGGGAGTTTGGCATGGTTCAAAGATAAAATGTGGTATGGTTCAAAAGATATTACCCTGAAACTAACTTTGTTGATAAAATCAACCAGGGCGTTGTTACCAAGCCAAAGGATCGGGTCGCGGAGGAGCTTTTCAAAACTGATCGTTTTTTCACTGGTATAATAAAAAAAATCTCCTATTCTTAATCCTGATTTAGTCCATTTTAAAGGGAGGCCATCAGCTAGGCCATATTCCCGGATGGACTTTCCATCCCAGCGTATATCACCTCGCGTTAGCCGTTTTTCCCTAAGTAACCAGTTTGGAATTTGGATTTCATGATCTCCATGAATTAGACTGATATAATTCTTTTCATACATAGGCGCGATTATATTGGTAAAATGTTTCAGCACATTTTTACGTTTATAGGTATTTTTTGATGTGAGCTCATCGTGCTCATGATCAAAGTCCCGAGGAATTACGACATAATTCACTATACGCTCATGGGGTGGGAGAAATGTATTTACTGAAAAAACTAATGAACTGAAATATGTGCGTATTTCCTCTGGGGACATTGTATTGAGATCCACAGCGTCATTATTCGGCTCAGGATAAAGGAGTATTGTATTGAACTCCTGTCCATCACCCACCAAGAATACGGAACGTATTGATTCAAAATCCTGAAATAAATTTTCAATTTTTTGTGGTGAAATAGTTTCACCGCGGCTGTTTTTATAAATTTCTTTTTTTCGGTCGACAATAAAATAATGCCCTTTTTTACATGAAAAAATATCCCCAGAATAAAACCAACCATTCACATGAGAACCAGCAATCTCATCTTTATAATACCCAGGTGAAACATAAGGTCCACGCATTAGTAGTTCGTCATCTTCTCCTAGTTTGATTTCTATCCCTGGCAAAACCTTACCAACAGAATTAGCCATATAATCTTTAGGTGGTGTCATTGTAATGCCACCGGTAGCCTCTGTCATACCATAGCCGCTCAGTAGATTAATATCATTTTGGTTGAAGAATTTGAAAACGTCAGTGTCAAGAAATCCTGCTGCTGAAAGTCCCCACTTTAAATTTTTTCCCGTGATGGATTGGGTCACTTCCTTGATTGCTTTTTCTTCGGACTTTTCAATGGGAATGGTTGCGGCAACCTGATCGCGGATCTGAATCCACCGTTTTGGGATAGAAATAAATACAGTTGGTTTGGCAATTTTAAAGTCCCGCAACAAGGTTTTAAATGAGGTGTTTTCAGTAAAAGTGTATGTGGATCCCCAAAATATGGTTCCCATCATCTCGAGCCATCGGCCGAAGGTATGGTAAAGGGGAAGGTAACATAGAAACGAATCATTTGATCCAATTTCAGGCAAAGCTAAGGCACGTGCAAAACGCTTCGTAAGAATATTGGTTTGATTAAAAATAATACCTTTGGGATTATCTGTTGTTCCGGAGGTATACATTACTGTTGCCAAATCATCCATTTCCTTTTTATTTGGCATTGCTAGAGTCGATTGATAACAAATTTTCAAGAAAGCTTCCCATTCATTTTCAATATCAAGTTGGACCATGTTAAAATCGTTTGGATCTCTTTTGGCATCATTCAGGAGATTCCGGGCATCCTCACTTCCGGTAAAAAGGTGTGTAATATCTGCATGATCCAAAACATAATCGAGGTGATCTGCAGATAAATTTATAGGAATAGGTACCACTCGTATGTGGTAACTAAGGCAAGCCAAATCGATAATTGCACCATTTAAGTGGTTTGGTGTCAAAATGCCTATAGTATCATGCGGGCTTAGGTTAGTAATGAAGTGGGATCCGATGGATCGGATGGTTTTCCAGGCATCCTGATAAGAAATGGGTACAACTTTATTTTCGATTATATCTTGAAACAATGGTTTATTTTCGTAATACTCTGCGCGTTGTTTGATTAGTTCATATACATCAAATTTTGATTTCATAATCAATTGATGTAATAAATCAAACCATTCATTAATTTTATTTTTTTGATAAATAGTTCTATTGATAGAAGGGATATGCCCAACAGTTAAAAATTTATGTATAGATTCCTGGTCACCTGAATCCAATAAGGTAAGTGCTATATCAAACAGGTCATTTAGGTTGGTATTTCCCTTAAATGCATTATCGATTAATTTTTGCGTATCAGACATTTTTAAAATTAGAAAATACATTCATTACATCCTCATCTATATATAGTTGTGCCATGTAATTGTCCTATGTAAGTTTTGATGTTAAACCAATAAATAATGTACTATGGCTAAAAAACCACAATACGCTAATACTCAGATAGCAAAATACCTCTCGGAAGCTCCTGCTGCTGTAAAAGCCTATATCAAGGATTTAGAACAGCAAATCCTCAATTTGGCCAATATCGGTTTGGCTTTATCAAAAGAAAAGGATATGAACAAACTCCTGGAAATGATTTTGTTAGAGGCCAAGCGGATTGCAAACTCTGATGGGGGTACACTTTACATGATGACCGATGACAAGCGCCTGCGTTTTGAAATAATGATGACAGATTCACTTGATTTTCATATGGGTGGCACTTCCGGTAAGGATATCCCTTTTTATCCTGTGAAATTATATACCGATGAAGGTGAACCCAATAAATCCATGATTGCTGCTTATGTTGGTTTAACAGGTGAAACGGTAAATATCACCGATGCATATAAGGCTAAAGGCTTTGATTTTTCCGGGACAAAAATGTTTGATGAAAAAACAAACTATCGTTCAAAGTCATTCCTTACAGTTCCCCTGAAAAACCATGAAGATGAAATTATAGGCGTTCTTCAACTGTTAAATGCGCAGCATCACAAGTCAAAAAAAATCATTTCTTTTACTTCGGAAATTCAAAAAATGGTAGAGGCATTAGCCAGCCAGGCTGCCGTGGCGATTACCAATAAAAATCTAATTAAAGATTTAGAAAATTTATTTGAATCCTTTATTAAACTGATTGCATCTGCTATTGATGCAAAATCGCCCTATACCGGTGGCCATTGTGCCAGGGTGCCGGAGATTACCATGATGTTAGCGGAAGCGGTTCAAAATACCAAAGATGGTCCCTTCGCCGATGTGGCTTTCTCTGAAAAGGAAATGTATGAGCTAAAAATAGCCGCTTGGCTTCATGATTGCGGTAAAGTGGCTACCCCGGAATTTGTGGTAGATAAATCCACCAAACTGGAGACGATCTATGACCGTGTCAATGAATTAGAAACACGGTTTGGTATCCTACGGCGAGATGAAGAAATCAAACGCTTGAAAAAAGAATTAAAATTTGAACGTAATGATTCCTTGTCCTTGGAAGAAAAAGCAGAAAGGGTCAAGGATCTGCAAAGAGGTTATCGGAAAACATTAAGATATTTAAAAAGTGATTTGGAATTTGTGAAGGAATCCAATGTCGGTGGGGAATTTATGTCCGGCGAGAAAAAGGACCGTGTACATCAAATTGCAAATTACCGTTGGAAGCCCAATGGAAAAATGGAGAATTTTTTATCAGAAAATGAAGTGTATAACTTGACCATTCCCCGGGGAACTCTCACTCCGGAAGAAAGAAAAGTGATTAATGACCATATTGTTGTTACCATTAAAATGCTGGAAGAACTTCCCTATCCAAAACATTTGAGAAATGTCCCTGAGTTTGCCGGTGGGCACCATGAGAAACTAGATGGTACAGGATATCCAATAGGACTAACGAAAGATGAAATGACGGTACAAGCACGAATTATGGCCATAGCTGATATTTTTGAGGCCCTCACCGCTAAGGATCGACCCTATAAAAAAGGAAAAACCCTTAGCCAGGCAATGCGCATTTTAGGTTTTATGAAGAATGATGCCCATATTGATGTGGACCTATTTGACATTTTTGTCAAAGAAAAAATTTACCTACAATATGCCGAAGGATTTCTGGATCCTGAACAGATTGACGAAGTTTAGATTTAAATAATTTTTCAAAGCACTTTTAGTTCATCGGGTAGCATAAAATGACAATTGAAATTGCATTCGTAATTATCGTGGTTTTTGTTGCCTTTGTACTTTTTGTAACAGAGGCATTCAGTCTAGATGTCACGGCGCTATTGGTATTAAGTATCCTTTTTATCGGCGGATTATTAACTCCCGAGGAAGCAATATCCGGTTTTTCTAATCCGGCTGTGATTACGATCGCCCTTTTGTTTGTTCTTAGTCATGCATTGCAGAAAACGCGCATTTTAGAATACCTTGTAGTGCGGATCAATAAATTAATATCAAAGTCGAGAATATTGGGTTTGGGTGTTTACTTACTGACTATTGGATTTGCCAGTGCACTGATCAATAATACCGCTATTGTAGCCATAATGATGCCTGTGACAATTCGTATGGCGCATAAATATCATTTGAGTCCTTCAAAATTGTTAATCCCATTAAGCTACGCCGCCATTTTGGGAGGCACATTAACTTTGGTTGGTACCTCTACAAATTTGCTGGTTAATTCAATATACATGCAGCAAGGCGCTATTGAACCGTTGGGTATGTTTGAATTCGCCAAATTTGGTATGATTAAACTTATCATTGGCCTTTTTTATATATTATTAGTTGCACCGAAGCTTTTGCCTTCACGAACCGTAACAACCAGTTTGACGCAAAGCTACCATTTAGGCGGCTATTTGACAGAAATGAAAATATCTGCAGGTTCCCCCCTTATTGGTAAAACGTGTATTGAACGCGGTGTAAGCCATAATTATGATATCATCGTGTTGGACATCCAAAGACGGGGTCGATTGATTTCTACCGACGTAGGCAATACGGTTCTTGAAAATGATGATATTCTTTTTGTTAAAGGGTCTGTGGAAAGTTTTCTGCAAATGAAAGAAGTTGAAAAAGTTACCCTACTTACTGATGAAAAACTGACTCAGAAAGAATTGGAACAGGAAGATAATATATTAATTGAATGTATGCTAACGGATAAATCTGATTTGGTTGGTCAATCTCTTATGGAATCAAATTTCCGCCAACGCTTCGGTGCTTTTATTTTGGCAATACGACGGGATGGAGATATTTTAAGGAAAAAAATTGCTCATGTTATTTTGCAGGCCTATGATACACTTTTGGTTTATGGAGCTCAAAAAAAATTGCACAAACTCACGGAACGTGGCGAATTCATTGTTTTAGGAGAAGTTGAAGCAAGCCTGAAAAAAGTGCGTTTTTGGTGGTTGGCTATTTTCGTTATTTTATTAGCTGTTTTTTTAGCAGCAGTCGGTGTATTCCCTATACTAAAAGGAGTGCTTATTGGCGCTGTAATTTTAATGGTTTTTAAGGTAATTACTCCTAATGAAGCGTATCAATCTATTCATTGGCAGGTTATAGTATTGATTGCAGCTTTGATTCCTCTAGGGACTGTTATTGAATCTACTGGAACTGCGGCATGGATTGGAACCTCAATTACCAGTATAGTTACTTTTAGTAGTGTGGAATGGCAGCCCTATGTGCTTTTAGCCTTGGTTTATCTCATTACTATGATTTTAACCGAAGTATCATCCAATGCCGCCACAGCAATCATTATGACCCCAATTGTTGTGGCAGTTACAACACAAATGAATTTTGATCCGCGTCCATTTATTTTTTCAGTATGTTTTGCCGCTTCGGCATCTTTTATTACACCTGTAGGATATCAAACCAATTTAATGGTTTACGGTCCCGGCGGATATAAATTTTCTGACTTCATAAAAGTGGGGTTACCTTTAGCACTAACTTTGTGGGTAATGGCTGTAATATTCATACCTATTATATGGCCATTTCAATAGGAGATTATGTATGGACTATGGATATAAAAGAGTAATTAATGATTCGTTTGAAAGTGTTGAAGCAAAAGCTAGGGAAATGCTTGCCGAACAAGGATTTGGTGTATTAACCGAAGTCAATGTAAAAAATACGCTTAAAGAAAAACTAGATATTGATTTTGGCAAATATCAAATTCTGGGCGCCTGTAATCCAGCCTTGGCATTCGAAGCGCTTTCTAATGAGTTGGGAGTCGGTTTATTTATGCCCTGTAATGTAGTTGTCTGGGAGAATGAAGATAAGTCAACAACAGTTGCTTCTATCGATGCTAAAACGATGTCAGATTTGATTCAAAATGATCAGATTGATGCACTGGCTGAACGTGTAAATGCCTTGCTAAAAATAGCATTAGATGCCATTTAAAGGAAAACAAGATGCCGATGTACGATTATC
>DTTO01000037.1:0-7696 GCA_012964665.1 Fidelibacterota bacterium | reverse complement strand
AACATTTAGTCTAAATTCAGCGCTTATGGCTGGAAAAGAACTAGACGGTTCCCGTCTTACCTCATTTATTGAAAACCCGTCCAAAGGTCTGTGGAGTTTGGCCGTTCCCATCATTGCCGGTATGGGTATTCAAACACTTTATACCATTGTGGACATGATTTTTATTGGTCGATTGGGCGGACTATCCATCGCTGCAGTTGCCTTTAATATGCCCATTTTTTTTCTCGTTCTTGGGCTTTCCTTTGGATTGGGAAGTGGAGTAACTGCTTCCATTGCCAGATTTATTGGTTCTAAAAATAAAGTCAGCGCCGATAATGCAGCTGAACATGCCATTGCCATGGCATTTATTATAAGTATAACCCTAACATCTTTGGGTTTAATATATGGCCAATCTCTACTCGTTCAAGTTGGTTGCACCGATGAGGTCTTACCTTTGGCATGGTCTTATCTAAAGATAAGTTGTTATGGCCTTTCATTTATGGTTTTTTCCATGTTTTTCCGATCGATCCTAGCCGGTGAGGGAGATATGAAACTGCCAATGATAATCGCAGGACTCGGTACGGTCCTCAATATTATACTTGATCCTATTTTTATATTTTTGCTAGGATTTGGAGTATCTGGAGCGGCAATGGCATCTGTAATCAGTCAGATCATTGTCTTTATAATTTTTGTTTATATGTTGTTTATTAAGGAGCATGCTTATATTCGTTTCCAGATGCGGGATTTTTCTCCATCAAAATTTATTCTCCTTGATATTATAAAAGTGGGCATACCTTCATCCATGTCCATGATTATTATGGCATTTGGCCAATTAGTTTTTAACTGGATTTTAGTTTATTTTTCTACTGATAGTGTGGCTGCTTACCAGGTTGGAGGAAGGGTTGAAATGTTGATATTTCTACCAATTATGGGGATTGCTTCAGCCCTAACAACAATTGTGGGTATGTTCTATGGTGCCAAAGAGATTGAGAAAATAAAGTTTATCGTAAAATATGGTATTTTCTGGTCAATTTCTATAACGGTCATTTGTGCTGCAGTACTATTTGTATTTGCACCACAAGTAACGCGTGCTTTCACCAATAACGTGGAGATTCAAAATTTGGCCGTATCATATTTGCGCTATATGTGTTTTATTTTTCCACTCATTTCGATTGGGCTAACAATTGGCCGTATTCTACAAGGAATGGGCCTTGGTATGCCTTCATTGATTATCACGGCATTTCGCGTATTGATTGTAGCCACTCCTTTGGCGCTTTATTTCACTATGGTTTTAGACAAACCAATTGAATGGATTTGGATCGCCATGGTGATTTCTTCTGTGGTGGCTACAATAATTTCAATTATATGGATGAGGGTTGCTTTTCGAAAGCTGCTGTTTGCAATAAAATGAGTTTACTTCAATCCCATTACAGAACCTGTAATCTTTGTGAGGCTATGTGTGGTTTGGTAATAAACACGACCAATGGAAAGATTGACAAAATTATAGGGGATAAGAAGGACCCCTTAAGCCATGGCTACATTTGTCCCAAAGCTTTGGCCTATAAAGATCTCCATGAAGATTCAGATCGACTGAAGTTTCCAATTAAAAAAGTTAAGGGAAATTGGGAAAAGATTTCTTGGGAAGAGGCATTTGATTTTGTTTCTGATAGGTTAGTTGATATTCAGGAAAAATATGGAAATAATGCGGTGGGTGTGTACCAAGGGAATCCATCGGTTCACAATTATGGAACTCTATTATATGCGCCGGCGTTTCTTAATAGCCTAGGTACAAGGAATAGATTTTCAGCTTCTACTGTAGATCAAATCCCTCATCAATTTGCTGCTTATCAAATGTTTGGCCATCAATTGTTAGTCCCAATTCCTGATATTGATCGTACACACTACATGATCATCATAGGTGGGAATCCGGTTGTCTCTAATGGAAGTCTCATGTCTGCGCCGGATGTGAAAAATCGCCTCAAAGCAATTCAAGAACGGGGCGGAAGATTCATTGTGGTAGATCCGCGAAAAACAGAAACGGCAATGATTGCTGACAATCATTATTTTATCAAACCTGGAACGGATGTCTATTTTCTTATTGGCTTAATTCAAGAAGTAATTAATAATGGTTGGATGAAGCAAGGTCATTTAGAAACAGTTATCAAAAATCTGGACCGTTTTTTAAATACCATTCCCCATATTGGATTGGATGTTATTTCAAACATAACAGGTATTTCTGGGTTAGCGATTCAACAAATAGCAAAGGATTTTTGTAAAGTAGAATCCGCTGTTTGTTATGGACGGATGGGAACATGTACACAAAGGTTTGGGGGCACAGTCCATTGGCTGATTAATATATTGAATATCATAACCGGAAACATGGATTCTCCTGGAGGCGCCATGTTTACTACACCTGCTTTTGATACATTGGCTAATCCACGTACAAAGGGACACTATAATAGAGGTCAAAGCCGAGTTCGAAAAATCCCTGAATTTGCTGGTGAATATCCAGCGGTAACTATGGCAGATGAAATGTTGGTGGAAGGTGCTGGACAGATTCGTGCCATGGTGACTTCTGCTGGTAATCCGGTGCTCTCAGTCCCCGGTGGTAAAAAACTGGACCAAGCATTTGCCGGGCTGGAATTTATGGTTTCGATTGATTATTATATTAATGAGACTACGCGTTACGCGGATCTTATTCTTCCTCCAGCTTTAAATCTCCATGGGGGTCATTTCGATATTATTTTTAACGTATTGTCTGTGCGCAATACAGTTAAATATTCTAAAGCTGTATTTCCAAAAGAGTCTGGAACCAAGTACGATTGGGAAATATTTATCGAACTGACAGAACGCATAGCTCAAAAGAAAGGGAAAAAATATCCAAAGCTGAATCATTTTTTATCCAGGAGATTTGGGCCCGAATGGCTCCTTGATTTTGGAATTCGTTTAGGGAAGTACGGGAGCTTGAAATCATTTTCTAAATGGAATGGCCTTTCGCTAAATAAAATTAAAAAACAGGTACATGGTGTAGATCTTGGACCATTAAAGCCTTGTTTACCACAACGCTTATTTACTTCTGATAAAAAAATTGATTTATCGCCATCCATTATTGTTGATGACTTAACTAGAGTAAAATCTTATTTGGGTCAATCCGAACAAAATGGCGACCTCACGTTAATCGGTAGGCGTCAACTTCGCAGTAATAATTCATGGATGCATAATTGTCACTCATTAATGCGGGGTCAAAATCGATTTTTATTGTTGATCAACCCTTTGGATGCCGAATCAAGATCAATTCGAGAAGGGAGTAGGGTAAGAGTTAAATCACCCAAGTTTCAGTTTGTATTGGATGCAAAATTAACAGATGAAATGATGCCGGGCGTCATCAGTATTCCGCATGGATGGGGACACGAAAGTGAAGAGACTTTCCAAAAAATAGCAGGCGAAAATGGTGGCGGAAACCTGAATGCATTAGGCGATGATAAAGCATTTGATCCTGTTTCTGGAAATGCTGATCTTCACATTCGAAATGTTCAAGTGACGCCCCTTCAATAAGAAATGCCTGACTCATACAGAACCATTTTTGTAAATTGAATCAAATATATTTTCTTTAATAGGAGGTTGTATGTCTTTGCTTTCCACTTCAGATATCCAGGCTGCACTGCGTGCTTTAGATGGCTGGTCTGAACATAACAATGCGATCCATAAGACCATTAAATTTGATTCCTATATGGATGGGATCAACTTTGTAAATCAGTTAGCGGAAGCGGCGGAAACACATAATCACCATCCGGACCTCATGGTTGGCTGGTGCCGCGTGGATGTTACTTTCACCTCCCATGACCAAGGCGGTGTGACCAATCAATGCATTTCTATGGCAAAGGCCGTTGAATCCATTCTTAATATTTAACGCAAGTTTATACATGAACAAATTTATTTGCACACTTATTTTATGTTCTACACTATTGATTGGCCAACATGCCACATCAGCCATGAAGGCAACAGCCAACCCACTTATAGATGGGAATGTCATTGATGATCCTGCCTGGGCGGATGCACCTGCCGTAAGCACATTTATTCAAAAAACACCTGATGAAGGTGAACCCGTTTCAGAAGAGACGATTGTAAAAGTAATGTATTCGGAAAAGTATTTTTATGTGAGTATAGTTGCCTATGACAGGGATCCGAGTGGTATTGTCATTTCAGATACACGTCGAGACGCGTCCTTAAATAATTCGGATAGTTTTTCTTTTGTTATCGATACATTCAAAGATTACCAGACCGGTTATGTATTTGGCACCAACCCAGCGGGGATCGAATTTGATGCCCAGATCACCGGTGGAGGTGAGGAGGGGAGCATGAGTCGACGATTCAGTATTGGAAGTGGCAGTGGATTTAACGTGAATTGGGACGCGGTATGGGAAGTTAGAACAAAAAGAGGCGATTATGGGTGGAGTGCTGAGTTTGCCATTCCATTTAAAACACTGAGGTATAAAAAAGATAAAGATCAATCCTGGGGTATCAATTTTGAACGGGTTATCGCCCGGAAAAAAGAGGAGGCTCACTGGGCACCCATTTCAAGACAATTTACTATGAATCGACTTGTATCTGCCGGCACACTGACAGATATGAATGTACCCACTTTTAGAAGTATCAAGATCATGCCCTATGGTTTAGGGCAACAAAATGACGTATCAATTGAAGATAAATCAAATACAGATAAAGCCAGTGATATTGGGATTGATGCGAAAATTAGTGTGGGATCATCAATGGCCTTGGATTTGACCTATAATACAGACTTTGCCCAGGTAGAAGCAGATGAACAGCAGATTAATCTGGATCGGTTCAGCCTTTTTTTCCCGGAAAAACGAGCTTTTTTCCTCGAAAATGCAGGACTTTTCTCTGTTGGTACTGGAGGCGGATATTTTGGTCCCGATATTGAAATGTTCTTTAGCCGTCGGATTGGTGTTGGGGACGATGGTACACCAGTGCCTATCATTGGTGGCGGAAGATTAACAGGCACCTTGTCAGGTATGAAAGTGGGATTATTGTCAATGCGGACTGATGCGGTAAGAGATGTGACTGATCAAAACCAATATTCAGTTTTACGGTTGAAAAAGGAACTGCCAAACCGTACCCATATTGGTGGCATGTATACAGCCTTAGATCATTATGGTGAAAATGGATATATAAACCAATCCTATGCAATCGATGCTCAATTGGGAATTGGTGAATTGAGTAAAATCGTTGCATTTGCCGGATTCACGGATACACCGGGTTTAGAAAGTGATAAAGCCTATGCATACAGGATCGAAGCAGCTAGAGACACAAAGCAAATTTCCACTGTATTTTCTTATACAGAAGTTGGAGAAGGCTTTAACCCGGAGATGGGATACCTAAAGCGAAAGAATTATCGAAAATGGTCTGGGCGAATCTTCACACGATTTCGTCCGGAAAATAAGTTTGGAATTCTGGAAGTCCGCCCTCATGTGAACTTCGACGGCTATTGGAAACAAGATGGCCTTTGGGGCGATGATAAGATAAAGCACTTTCAGGAGTCAGGACGTTGGCATATCGATAATCATTGGGAGTTCCGCTCAGGTTTTGAGATTCATACTGGGATGAATATTGTGAAAGAAGGAGTGTTGGAACCATTTGAAATATCTGATGGAGTGACCGTTAGGGACGGAACATTCAACGACAAAGAAGCACAGATTATGATAATGACCAATCAGGCAAAGCCTATTAGTTTCACTTCTATGAATCGTATGGGCGGTTTTTTTGGTGGAGATCGATTGAACGTAACCCCTACGATCAAATTTCGTTATAAAGACCGCTTTACGTCTGAATTCAGTTCAAATTATAATAAAGTGAATTTGCCTGGTGGAAAATTCACCACAAATCTGCTCCGGGCCCGGTTGACCTACGCTTTTACACCCAAAATGTATATTCAATCTTTGCTTCAGTATAATAACCAATCCGACCAATGGTCTATGAACTGGCGTTTTATCTGGCAACAGTCTGCAGCTACTGGGTTATATATTGTGTATAACCAGACCGAAGATTATGATGGTATCCCAATTGCTTCCAGTACAAAATCATTTGTAGTGAAATACAGTTATTTATTTGATGTATTGAATTAGGTAATGCTGACCCTTATCGAGATGTCTAAAACATCACGTAAATCAATATCATTAATCATATTTCTATTTTCTTTTCTTATGGGTGGTCCACCCAATTCAGATATGTTTACTAATGCATTCCAAGCAAAATCAAATCCAAAGATGGATGGTGATGTGCTTAATGATCCAGCTTGGGAATCGATACCAGCTATAACAACATTCACTCAGAAATCACCCGATGAAGGTCAGATTGCTACAGAGAAGATGGAAGTAAAGGTCATGTATTCTGATGAGATTTTTTATGTATCTGTGGTATGTTATGATTCCAATCCTGAAGATATTGTTATAACTGATACTCGTCGGGATGCTGTATTGAGTAATTCTGATAGTTTTTTATTCATCCTCGATACATTTAAAGATCAACAGAATGGCTATGTCTTTGGTACCAATGCGGCTGGCATTGAATATGATGCACAGGTGAGTAACGGCGGAGAAATGATATCTATTAGTAGTAGCCGCCAATCTGTTGGTACAGGTGCGGCCTTTAATATTAACTGGGATGCATCTTGGGAGGTGGAAGCGCAAGTGGGTGATTATGGCTGGAGTGCTGAATTTGCAATACCATTCAAAACATTACGATATACTTCAAAAAAGAATCAGGAATGGGGTATTAATTTTCAAAGAACGATCGCACGTAAAAAGGAAGTGGTATACTGGTCACCAATCCCACGGCAATTCAGCTTAAACCGGCTCATTCTTGCCGGTACGATTAAAGGCATAAATGTACCTGGCACAAGAAATTTTAAAATCATGCCATATGGTTTAGGACAACAAAATGACGTATCAATTGAAGATAAATCAAATACAGATAAAGCCAGTGAAATTGGGATTGATGCGAAATTAGGTATAACCTCAAGTTTGACTCTTGATATGACATATAACACTGATTTTGCTCAGGTTGAAGTTGATGAGCAGCAAATTAATTTAGATCGTTATAGCCTATTCTTTCCTGAAAAACGTACATTTTTTTTGGAAAATGCTGGCTTATTCTCTGTAGGAGAAAATACATATTACGGTCCCGATATTGAGATGTTTTTTAGTCGCAAAATTGGAATCGGTGCCGGTGGTGCTCAAGTACCTATTTTGGGTGGTGCTCGTCTAACAGGAACTCTAGCTGGCATTAAAGTAGGAATGTTAAGCATGCGCACAAAAGCTGTAGAGGGTGTAACTAATAGTAACAATTATTCAGTATTTCGACTAAGGAAGGAATTACCGAATCGAACCTCTTTCGGTGTGATTGCGACGGATCGTACGGGATTAGCGGATGATGGTTATACGAATCGAGCATATGCAATAGATGGTACTTTGGGGATTGGAGAGTCAACTCAATTAATAGGTTTTGCTGCAAAAACAGATCCCCCACCTGGTATCGATGGTGACGCCGGTTCCTATGCATATATGTTGGAAGCAAATCGAAATACCCAAGCATTTACAACGCAAATTAGGTATAGCGAAGTCGGTCAGGATTTTAATCCCGAAATTGGATATGTCAAGCGGTTAGGATATAAAAAAGTGTTATTTCGAATATTAAATCG
>DTTO01000036.1 GCA_012964665.1 Fidelibacterota bacterium | reverse complement strand
GACCAAAATATGGTCCAGGAAATGGCTTTGAAAGGAAAATATGAGTTTAGTGATTTAATTGGATGGTCTGGACTCGAGCAGGAATATGAATCAACTCTCAGAGGAAAAAAGGGAGTTACATATTATCAAGTGGATGCATACGGTCGAGAAACCGGCAAGCTCGATGGTCAAGATGGCATTCTAGCATACCCCGGAGACAATATTTCGACTACGCTTGATGTTTCTCTTCAGGAATTGTTAGAAAATGAATTGAAAGGTAAACGTGGTGTTGGTATTGTATCCAGTCCTAAAACGGGTGGCATATTGGCCTACGTAAGTTCACCGGACTATACACCGGATCTCTTCACAGGCTTAGTATCGAATATGGATTGGGAATCAATTATTGCGGATACAAACCGGCCATTATTAAATCGTGTAGCTAATGGGACATATCCACCGGGATCAATTTTTAAGATGGTAGTGGCCATCGCACTTTTAGAAGAAAAATTGATTACACCCCAGCTAGAAATTTCATGTTCCGGTTCCTATGAATTTTATGAACGAACCTTTCATTGTTGGAATGAATATGGGCATGGAAAAATAAATCTGGAGCAAGCCATTGTTCAATCTTGCGATGTATATTTTTATAATGTCATTCAAAAAATTAATTTGAATGATTTAGCAGAATATGCAAAAAGATTTGGATTTGGGTTGGTAACCAATATTGACCTACCAGCAGAGATGAAAGGTCGCATGCCAAATAGGCAATTCATGAATAAAATCCATGGCAGGTGGGGGTGGTCGTTAGGAGCGTTATTGAATATCTCTATTGGTCAAGGGGAAATATTGGTAACGCCGCTACAAATGGTTTCATATATTAATGTTTTAGCCACTCGAGGTAAAACCAGACCTCTTCATTTAGTAAAATCCAAAAATATAGAAATACAGAAACAAAATATAAGCCAACAAACTTGGGATGTGATACAGTTATCTATGCATAAAGTTGTTACAGATTCTAAAGGAACCGGTTGGCGCTCAGATCCGAGAATTTCTGGTTTAAAAATTTCAGGGAAAACAAGCACAGCCGAAAATCCACATGGCGACCCCCATGCGTGGTATATCGCTTATGGAGAAAAAGATGATGAAATGATTTCAGTTGTCGTTATGGTAGAAAATAGCGGCAATGGAAGTGAAGTATCAGCACCCATAGCCAAAAAAGTATTTCATCATTATTTTAATTCAGTAAAGTCAAAATTGGCAAATTTCTAATGTTACTTGATTTTCAAAAAAAAATAATTGAATCGCCCCTCAGCATACTCGTAGCTGTTATCGTATTACTATCACTGGGTATTTTGACCTTATATAGTATTACCGTAACGCAAGGACAGGAACCGCCAAATGCATTAAGTAAACAGCTGATTTTTCTTATACCTGCATTTCTATTAATGATAACAATGTTACTTATCTCGAAACGTATAATTCACAAATATATTTATTTTGTTTATGGAATTATTTTAATTGCTGTAATGCTTCCGTTTTTTGGGCAAAAAATAGCCGGTACATATCGGTGGTTAAATTTTGGCTTACCATTTGGACTGCAACCATCCGAAATCGCTAAATGTGTTATTGTAATCACACTTGCAAAATATTTATCTGATCATAATTTGCAAATGAAAAACTTTGGATCAAATATTGTCCCCATTTTGATTGCTTTGATACCTGCGATTATCGTTCTAAGTCAACCAGATTTAGGGACAGCTTTTGTAATGATGATGCCGGTAATTCCCATGCTATATTGGGTAGGATCTCGTCCATACCATTTGTTTTTATTTGTGGCACCTGTATTTAGTATACTTGCGGCATCTAATGTAATAGTATTTTCTGTTTGGGCAGGTGTTTTGGCAGTGGTTATTTTCTTTAGCCGTCCCCAATTATGGCATGCGGTAGGGCTGTATTTTGGAAATATTTTCTTAGGATTAATTTTCCCATGGTTCTGGAACTCGCTCAGGCCATATCAGCAAAATCGTGTGTTAACATTAATTAATCCAGAATTAGATCCTCTTGGTTCCGGTTATCAAATCATTCAAAGCAAAACAGCATTGGGGTCGGGTGGTCTGTTTGGAAAAGGTTGGGGACAAGGTACCCAAACCCATTTAAAATTTCTCCCTGTTCAAGAATCGGATTTTATTGTAAGCGTCATAGGTGAGGAATTGGGATTTTTTGCTTTACTGATTATTATGATTTTATTTTCATTTCTCATTATTAAAATAATCCGATTAGCATTGAATGCCACTGATCGTTTTTCAGGACTAATATTAGTCGGAATATCGATAATATTTTTAACTCATGTTTTTGTGAATTGCGCTATGACTTCTGGAATGATTCCCGTTAAAGGACTTCCATTACCTTTTATTTCCTATGGAGGATCCTTTTTATTATCGAGTTTCATGATGATAGGTTTAATCATGAATTTTGGAAGGGAAGAATTGGATTGAATCTCGATGAAAAAGATAATGCCGTGTTGGGATCATCAGCGGTAAATTCTCTCCTGTAATTTGATTATTTAATCCGAGGCGGATATTTGTTTATGATGAATCGATTGTTCAGAGCCATAGCAGCTTTTATAGTTATCTCAACATTCACGAATTTAATTGGTCAAAACACTGCAACAAGACGTGAGTTAAACCAGCTTAATGCAAAAATCAATCGTGAGAATGAGAGAGTAGATTCTTTAGGTACCCAGATCCGATTGTTGCTTCCTGAACTTCAGAATGCGTTAAAAGCTAATTTAAAAGCAAAAGAGCAAACGGATTCAGTTGCCATTCTTCTGATTAATCGAATCAACACAATCCAAAATAAAATGCGTTTGTTAGAAGATAAAGCCGCTTATATCGATAGTATAAATTTTGCAATATTAGCCCAATTAGTCATGATTGAAAATAAAATTGTGACATTGACAAACAGTTTTACTGAAATGTATAACTTGAAAAATGATAAAGTAGGCAATAAGGTTAGTACGAACATAAGTCCCAGGGAATATAAAAAGACTTATATTGATGCACTTTCTTCATTTCAGAATGGGGAATTTGAAAGGGCAATAACAGGCTTTGCCGGATTGGTGATGGGCGACCCGATGAATGACTTGGCAGACAATAGTCAATATTGGCTGGCAGAATGTTATTACACTATGAAGAATTATAAGCGTGCCGTTATTGAATTTGAAAAAGTATTCACTTTTGCCGGAACGGACAAAGATGATGATGCGCAACTTAAGTTAGGCCATTGTCATCGCAGTATGGGGAATATCGATAAAGCACTTGAAGAATACCAGAGATTGATTGATTATTTTCCCGGCTCGGAATTTTTTGAAAAAGCTAGGGAATCGATCAAGGGAATTAATATACGATAAATAAAAAAATGCCTTTAAAACTTTTTTTCCTCACAACTGAAATTACCCCTTTTGCACATACATCTCATTTAGGACAATACTCAGTCGTTGTCCCATTGGCGCTACAAACAATGGGACATGACATTAGGACAATGATTCCAAAATATGGGTTTGTAAGTGAAAGAAAATATATTCTACGTGAAGTTATTCGTTTACGTGAAATTTCATTTCAATTCGATGGTGATGAGGTAATTACATCAGCCAAAAGTGCTTTTATCCCAAAAACAAGAGTGCAAGTGTATTTTCTCGAAAATGTGGATTGGTTTAAACCATTAACAAATTTGCTTTATAAAGCAAAAAATGGTCGTGTTTTGCCCGATAATGATGAACGCTATGCCTATTTTTCAAAAGCGGCGATTGCTACCTTACCGCACCTGTTTTGGAAACCGGATGTATTGATCGCTAATGGCTGGCAATGCGCATATGTGCCTATGATTTATCAGCAAATTTATGATTCAAAAGAATTTTATGGTAATATTAAAACTGTCTTAACAGTTCATTCTGTTGACGAATATTGTAATTTTTCTCGTGATGTTTATGCTAAAGCTGGTGTTACACTGCCTGATAGTATTAAAGGGAATAAGGTAAACTGTTATGAGGCTGCTGCACCATTTGCGGATTTGATTATTGCTATTGATACGCCGTCTAATGATGTAACAAAAAAGCTTATGAAATTGCCTGGGGTTAAAGCCAACAAAAAGAAACTAGTATCTATTTTACTCAATGATGATGAATCCCCGGATTTTAATGCTACTGCTAATGCGTTGAATGAAGAATTGACGAAACATTTCGTATAATTCATCGTAACAGCAGCAATTCCAAAATAATCATTCATGAATTTGTTTCTTTTGAAAAATCGAATTATTGGATTTTGCCTAATCGGTTTGATTACCTTCTTCTCCTGCGAAGAAGCTGCCATTCCAGTTAAAGATGATGGTATACCGATGAAATTAGACACGATTTCATTTCCAGTTATAAAAGCAATGTCATATCAGGTTCCACCAGAAATGGGTTTAACAGATTTATTATATTTTGGAAAAAAAGATGGATACAATTTTTCTTATAATCTTATCAAATTGGATAGCAGCAGTGTAACAGCAGGGACTCCATTTTCATTTTACAACGATTCTTTGATTATCGTTGATAGTTTAAAATTCTCATTACGTTTTGATTCCGATTCTATTGAAAATAATGCCGAATTTCAATTACGCTATTTTCCTGATGGAGGGGATTCTGTATTTAATGAACTAGAATCAAATTATATAAATTTTGATAAATCCATTGCATCTACTTTCATTAGTACTGGTCAGTTAGAATCAGATACAACTGATACTAATCAAACAAAAGTATTTTTAAATTTTTTACTGGATTCTTCTATTGTGAACGCATTTAAGGATACGAACATTACAGATTTTAACCGATCATTTTTAGTGGAACTAAAAAATGAAGAGTCGGAATCGTTTATTTTTCACAGCACTGATAAAGTGGGCGGAGATGGTCCACAACTCAAAGTGTACTATCGTCAATTTGTTTCAGATTCTGTGGTACTCGACACAACATACAGGACTTATGGAGCAATAGAAGACTTGTCGGTTATAATTCCTCCGCCTATTTCAAGCGATGATTCATCGTATTTATCGGTCGGAATGGCAATGGGACTGAAGTCAATTGTACTTGTTGACATGGGAGATTGGACATTGGATCCTAAGGCTATTGTCAGTTCTGCTGAATTAATATTTAATTCTGCCCCAAATGATACTTTGCAAAATTTTACGGTGATTTCTTATCCAATAATAAATGAAGGTGACTTTTTACAGTTTTCCTTATTTGACAAGGATCCATATGATGAAGATTTAAATTATTATACTTCAACTTCGATTATTGATGATAAATTGAAAATTAATCATCGAAAAGTAACCACTGAAATTGGTCATCAAAAGTATATTAATTATGGTTTTAAGTTGGAAACCAGCTTATATAACGATCCTTTTAAAACATTGTTGTTTTATAGCCTAAATAGTTCTGATTTATTCCCTGTAATGCGAGTGATTTATGTCTTACCGTAATATATTAATATCTCTATTATTACTTAATTATCACCATGCTCAATCCGTTTTTAATGCATACGGATTGGGATTATCAAGAAGCGCGTATCACACGGCAACTTCTGGCGTGGGCAGTATCGGTTTGGTGCCGACTTTTCATCCAGGTGTTTCATTGGATAATTCTGCAACGTGGCCAGGGTTAAAATTTACATATATAAGCGGTTCTTATAATAATCGTAGCGTAGGTTTAGAAAACAGTAACAATATTACCTACGGGAATGGATTGGACAAAATGCAGTTTGTCATTCCAATAATGGACCGTTATGCTGTGGGGTTTTCACTCAAGCTAGTCAATAACCATAATTCATATTTTAAAACTGATTCGTCCAGTTTTGATTTTCAGGGAAAAAATTTGATTACAAATAAAGAATTTCGTTCTGGTGGAGGTTTATTAGCTGGGTCATTTGGGTTTTCTTTTCCTATGAATGAAAAAATGGGTTTGGGTTTTTCTGTAGACCGTTTATTTGGTTCTTCGAGGGATGAACATTCATTAGTGTTAAACGCTATTCATTATCGTCTATTTAATATTCGTACTTATAGTGGAACTGTAATGAATATAAATTTTGCTGGTAACTTTTATAATGATAATAATTTAATAGTGTTGGGTTTTGCGCGTATCAGTATGACCGGTAAACCTGTTTCAGGGACACTATATCAATTTGATTTATTTGAAGATAGAAATGATAATTATACCTTTGATACAGATGATTACCCTGCCACGGTAAATGTTGACACTATTGAGGTATCTGACATTTATGCTCCCAACAGTTTTAGTTTTGGAATAAATGCAGGATTTAGAAATGATTTAAACATGTTCGGAGAATTTCAAATATGGAATGATGAGGCCTCAAGTGCAAATTATGAAAGTATATACATGGATCAAATAGGATCAAAAACTCATTTTGGAGGTGGGATTGTTAAATTTGGAGATATTAACGCTAGAGCATGGCAAGACAAATTGACATTTCGATTAGGTACTTTTAAGGAGAGTTACAGTTTAAAATATAGTGGAAAAACAATCAATGAAAATGGAATTGCAATGGGAATTGGATTTAAATTTGCAGTCACCGGAAATCAGTTAGATTTTTCTTATCGTACTGGATCCAGATTTATTAATGGTGGTTATAAGGAATTAGTTAAAGAATTTAAAATAGGACTTAGCTTGGGGGACGTTTGGTTTCTTAGAAGGAGAGCAAAACAATGATTCAAAGGATTTTTATTCAAAAATTATTATTCTTGGGGGTTGCGGCAGTTTTTATGACCATGTGTGTTCCGCCAGAACAATCTGACGCCGATGCGAATGCCGCTGAACTTTCACGCCTTGATTCAATCCGTAATGTCCGCTGTCCTCGAATATTTAGTAGCGCGGCTGAATTCTATAAAAATCGGGATTGGGAAGCTACAGTACGTGCCTATGATGAATTAACAGATTTAGGGTGTGATAGAGAAGAACCACAAGAAGTATATCTGTATTATGCAATTGCTTATGAGTATATGGGTCAATATGACAGCTCTGAGTTAGTTCTTTTAAAAGGACTAACCTATCTTCCAAATAATATTGATTTAAGAAAGCGCCTTGCTTTTGCTTATGATAAACAAGGCAAAACAGACTTACGAATGGATGAATTAGATCGTTTATCATTTTTAGCGCCAGAAGATGTGGGCATAAAAAGTGAACTAGCAAAACTTTACTTTGAACAGAAAAGATACGATGATCAAATCGCGGTTTTGAAAGATCTATTAGAACTGCAGCCTAATAATGAGGGTGCTCAAAGCGATTTGGCCTACGCTTACGAATTAAGTGGGCGTGATCCACTGGATGTTTATAAAAATAGATTTGACAAAAATCCCGATAATATATCATACGGATTAGATTACGCTGATAAATTAATTGCTGCAGACCGACCTGATGAAGCCGCAGATGTATTAAAACAAGTTGTCGATGCGGATCCTAGTAGCAAAATTGCCTTACGGAAACTAGGTAATGCCTATGACATAGCGGATAAATTATTTGCTGCTGCGAAGACTTATGAACGATTATTTCGTCTTGACCCAAGAGATTTTCGCGTTGCTGTGAAAATTGCAGAAGTATATCTGGAGAATCAAGATTATAGTTCGGCATATGATTGGGCAGATAAAGCTGTGAATATATCTGGTGAAGGTGAGGCTATAGGAGCAAAGGGAAATGTTTATTATAAAGGTTTTCAATCCTGCCGTTCAATTGATATTTCAACCGATGACCGCGTTGTAGCAACATTAGCATATCAATTATTTGATGATGCTGAGTTAAAAGGATATTCAAGATACAGTCGTTCAAAAGAATGGCTGAAAGAAAATGAAGTTCTTTTTGGGAAAGCTCAGTGGTTTATGATGGATGCAGATGTTAAGAACCGTGGTTTTGTTAAAGCTGATGGCGAATGTTATAAATGGGTATCTGAGCGGCTAGATAAGGGAAAGGGATGGTAAAGTAAAAAGTGCCATCCAACAAAACGGCTTTTACCTTTTTACAAAACGCTGATTCTGAATTATATCAAACCTTGATGCGTGAAATTTCCAGGGAATCTAATACCTTGGAGTTGATCGCATCGGAAAATTTTGTTAGTTATCCTGTCCTTGAAATGGCTGGTGGCGTCATGACGAATAAGTATGCTGAAGGATATCCCGGTGCACGATATTATGGTGGTTGTGAGCACGTGGATGAAGCTGAGAACTTGGCTCGAGAACGTGCAAAAAAATTATTTAATTGTGAATACGCCAATGTGCAGCCACACTCAGGATCACAAGCGAATATGGCGGCATTAATGACCTTTGTCAATGTAGGAGATACCATTATGGGGCTAGATCTCGCGCATGGTGGACATTTAACTCACGGTAGCCCTGTAAATTTTTCTGGTAAACTATATAATGTAGTATCTTATCATGTCAGCAAGGATACTGGCAGGGTTAATTTTGACGAAGTTCAAAAACTCGCTAAAGAACATAAGCCGAAACTCATTATTTGTGGTGGTAGTGCATATCCAAGATTTATTGAATTTGAACAATTTCATGAAATTGCTAGTGAAAATGGTGCCTACCTGATGGCTGATATTGCACATCCAGCTGGATTAGTGGCCACTGGTATTCATCCTTCTCCAATGTCATACTGCGATGTTATTACAACAACTACCCACAAAACACTGAGAGGTCCAAGGGGTGGCATGATTATGTTGGGTAAAGATGTGGAGAATCCCTGGAATATTAAAGCACCCAAGTCTGGTCGAATAAAAATGGTTTCGGAATTATTAAATTCTATGGTGATGCCTGGGATACAAGGTGGGCCTCTAATGCATATCATTGCTGCCAAAGCAGTAGCATTTGGTGAGGCCTTGAAACCGGAATTCAACTCTTATGCACAACAAATTGTAAATAATGCCAAAGCGATGGCAAATAAGTTATTGACTAGAGATTATAAACTTGTTTCCGGGGGAACGGATACGCACGTGATTCTTATTGATTTAACGAACAAAGGTGTTAGCGGAAAAGCAGCGGAAAACGCTCTTGAAAGAGCAGGTATTACAGTTAATAAAAATATGGTTCCATTTGATCAGCGAAGTCCTTTTATCACCAGTGGTATACGTGTTGGGACACCCGCTATTACGACACGTGGCATGGCTGAAAATGAAATGAATCAAATTGTGGATAAAATTGATCAAGTTATCTCAGATATTGATAATGATATCACTATCAATCGGGTGAAAATGGAAGTCAAATCTCTTTGTGAATCTTTCCCATTATATCGTGAACTACACGATTAATATTTCGTATCTATCTCCGAATTTTCTCCCCAAATTACTATTTAGCCTAATTTTGTTCGCTGGACTGGGATGCAGTCCTCAACTTCTAGTACTTCAGCAAAAACCTGAATGGGCCAAAGGCGGATTCAATTATTATGTGCAGGGAATAGAAAAAAAACTTGCGAAGAATCCCAATAATCCTGAATTACTTCAGAAAGGCTGCGAGGTCTGGACAATGTATACTTATGGGTTTATCATGGAAGAAGCAGATCGGCTTATTATGGAAGACTATAATGGTGGGAAAGAACTTTATGGAGAGGCACACCTGAATTTTTCAAAAGCGGTTGAATATGGAAATCAATCTTTGACCCTAAAAATCGATCAATATCAAAATTGGATTTCTGGAAAATCGGACAAGCAGGTAAAATTTGAAGAAGTGGATATTCCAAAGCTATTCTGGACAGCCGCTGCCTATGGCGGTGCTATTAAATCCAGTCGTGGAAATCCTGAATGGGTTATCCTATTACCCAGGATTGGATATTTGCTTGAAGCGGCATTGGCTATCGATCCCGAATGGAATAAGGGCGCTTTGTATAGTGCTATGATATCCTATACCATTAGTCGGCATGATGCACCGGTTAATAAAGAAGCAATTGCCCGTGATTATTTTGAAAAAGCGGTTAAATCATCTAATGGGCTAGACTTAGGACCATATGTAACCATGGCAGAAAGTGTATCAATTTCTACGCAAAACAGGAATGAATTCACCAATTTACTATATAAAGCATTAAATATTGATACTAAGGCTGACGATGATTTACGTTTGACGAATCATATCAACCGAAATCGAGCACAGTGGCTCTTAGATAACATTGATGAATTTTTTTATTAATCCGAAACGCGCATGAAACGACTTATTACCATATTGCTAATTTGTTTGTCCGTTCAATTCTTATGGGCAAAAAAAATTGTTATCAAAATGGCGACTTTGGCTCCTGAAGGAACTGAATGGCATGGAATATTGGTGGATTTAGGACAGCAGTGGACTGAGGCCACCAATGGTGAAATCCGTTTACGAATTTATCCCGGAGGTATCGTTGGTGATGAATCTGACATGATTCGCAAAATGCGAATTGGCCAAATTCATGGAGCTGCTATTACCAATGAAGGGATGACCGAGTTAAATCCATATTTTACCGCATTCTATATGCCTATGCTGTACCAATCGTATGAGGAAGTCGATTTTGTTCGTGAACGACTGAACGATGAATTATTTTCCATTACGGAAGAAAATGGATTTAAAATACTGACCATGGTTGATGTAGGATGGGCTTATTGGTTTTCAACCGAGCCGATATATACCCCTGAGGATCTTAAAAACACAAAAATTTTTATATGGGCAGGGGATTACAAATCCACTCTTCTTTATGAAAAGCACGGATATCAGCCTGTACCATTGGCAATGACTGATGTTCTGTCTGGCCTGCAGACAGGATTGATTACATCCATTGGGTTTAATCCCATGTATACCTTATCCCAACAAATATTTGGAATAGCTGATAATATGCTAGATATGAAATGGGGAAATTTGACCGCCGCTATAATTATCGATCTACGAACCTGGAAACGTATTAAACCCAATCACCAGGAGGCCATGGAAAAAATTGCTAAAAAAATTGGTAATAGCTTTCAAAATAAGAACAGGCATGAAACAGATAAGGCGGTAGAAGTGATGCAACAATACGGTCTAAAAGTAAATACACCAACGGCCGAACAGGTCGATGAATGGGAAGCGCTTATCCAAGGAATGTACCCAGATATCAGAGGATCACTTATTGATGAAAAAACTTATGACAGACTGATGGAAATCAAAAAAGAAATGGAATCCCGTTAAAACGATTTTTTCTTCCCTTGACATATTTTAACATCAGAACTATTGAAAAATATTTTACTTTATTTGTCTTTATTTCTCTCGTACTCCTGCCGGCTGTTGAAGTAATTGCACGGTTTTTTGGTACAACCGGTGTTATAGCTTCTTCGGTTCTTGTCCAGCATTTAACATTATGGATTGGTTTTGCCGGTGCCGTTATCGCTGCCCGGAGAAACAAACTATTATCTCTCACAACAGAACCCCTATTTAAAACAGAATTAAGCATAAACTGGTTCAATTTTATTGGAAAAGTAACCACCATTTTTATTGTTTTGGCACTGGCCTATGGTAGTTGGGAATTGGTCAAAATAGAAATGGATTACCCTGTAGATATTGCTCCTCTGTTACCGCGATGGGCTGCACAATTTGTTATGCCGGTAGGATTTTTTCTTATTGCGATTCACCTTTTGATCAATGGTTATGCAAGTTGGAAAAATCGTAGCATTATGTTATTTGGAATCACTTCCATTATTCTTTTAACTCGTTATTTTGAGCCTTTACAAGAATCAATGTTTTTTATGTGGATTGTTATTTTTTTCATTTTCTTTTCACTGGTCAAAGGCGCACCAATTTTTATAGGGTTAGGTGGTTTGGCTATTCTCTTTTTCTGGCGTGACTGGACACCGCTTTCTGCCATCTCGGCCGAAACATATCGAATTGTTGTTTCACCTACATTACCAACGATTCCGCTATTCACACTGGCAGGCTATATATTAGCTGAAAGTAAAGCCTCTGAAAGACTCGTTAAATTATTTCGCTCACTTTTCGGTTGGATTCCAGGGGGAACGCCGGTTGTGCTAGTCTTGTTGTGTGGTTTTTTTACAGCCTTGACTGGCGGATCAGGTGTAACAATCCTAGCTTTAGGCGGTCTTTTGTTTCCACTATTAATCAAAGAGGGCTATTCGAAACATTTTTCGCTTGGCTTAATTACCGTATCCGGTTCATTAGGATTATTATTTCCGCCCAGTCTGCCTTTGATTATTTATGGTGTTACTGCTGCTGTCTCAGTCAAAGCTATTTTTTTAGGAGGAATTATCCCTGGGTTTATAAGAGTGGCCATGGTTGGTGGCTGGGCGGTTTGGCAAGGGAAGGTGCAAAATGTAAAACGTCATAAACTGGATTTTAAGGAATGTATTAAATCAATTCTGGATTCAAAGTGGGAGTTCGTAATTCCGTTTTTTATTTTATTTGGCATCTTTGGCGGATTTACGACACTCGTTGAGACAGCAGCAATGACAGTGGTTTATGTATTTATCGTAGAAGTTTTTATCTATAAAGACTTGAATTGGCAAGATATGAGAAAGGTGATTCTGGATTGTTCCACCTTGATCGGCGGAGTATTAATCATTTTAGGTGTTGCCATGGGGCTTACAAGCTATTTAGTAGATGCCCAAATTCCGTTAAAACTTCTGGCGTGGGTCAAAACAGCCATTGACTCAAAAATTGTTTTTCTATTATTATTAAATTTGTTCCTTCTGGCAGTAGGCTGTATGATGGATATTTTTTCGGCAATTATTATTGTAGTTCCATTAATCACACCACTAGGTGCTTATTTTGGAATTGACCCTGTTCATCTAGCAATTATTTTTATTGCAAATCTTGAATTAGGATTTTTAACTCCCCCGGTGGGAATGAATCTGTTTCTATCTGCCTATCGTTTCGAAGAAAATATGCCAACGATTTATAAATCTACGCTTCCATTTTTTTTGGTAATGCTTCTTAGTGTTTTCGCCATAACATATATCCCAATTTTATCCACATGGCCAGGAAATTAATAATATGACAAGTTCTTGCCTGATTCGTTAGTAACAGGGTAATTTCACTAAAATAACAGGAGCGCACATAAAACATCGCTAACGGTTGAATCGTTTCACACATTATTAAACATTATGCCCTAGATCGGGGTAAAGGACTTCAATATGAAACGGATATATTCAATTGTGGTGGCGCTTCTGCTTATTAGCGGTCCGTCCCTCAATGCACAAAGTGAAGCAGGTGCAATATTCCTGTTGATATCGCCTGGCGCACGTGCCGGCGGCATGGGAGAGGCACAGGTTGCTGTAGCCGATGATGCTTTTGCCAGTTATTGGAATCCGGCGGGACTCGCTTTCCAGGATGGTTCTGAAATTGCCTTCATGCATGTAAATTGGCTTCCAAATTTAGCCGACGACCTCTACTATGAATTTTTAGGATTTCGACGACATTTTCCCAATTTAGGTACGCTTGGCGGCCATTTGATATACCTTAATCTTGGTGAGCAGGTTCGGATGGACGAATACGCTCAATACCAGGGGAAATTCACTTCTTATATGATGGCAACGGCATTTTCTTACAGTACAAAACTTTCATCAACCTCATCCTTTGGAATGAATGCCAAAATATCCTATCAACATTTAGTTGAGATAGGAACTGGCTCTGAAAAAGGTAAGGGAACTTCAACGGATTTTGGTTTTGATCTTGGATATATGAATAAAGGATTTTTGACACCAAGGTTGGATGTAGGAGTCACGATGACGAATATTGGTCCAAAAGTTTCATTCATTGATCCTGATCAGGCGGATCCGCAACCTACAAACTTGACCCTTGGTTTGGGATATGAGGTATTTAAAAATGATTATAACAGCATAAAAGTAGTCTATGATGTTGATAAACTATTAGTGGCTTCCTATCCTGATATGGATTGGGATGGAGATGGAATTGTTGGCGGGTATAATAAAAATGGAAAAGAAAGTACAAAAAATTCTGATTATAATCGAAATGGCAAGTTAGAAGTCGCACATAAAGACCGTCTTTTTAAGGCAATTTTTACCTCTTGGGTAGATGATTGGCTACTCGGTGGTGATATTGATCGTGCGCCGGCAGGAGAGGAAACGGATCGAAAGATCGGAGGTTGGGAATGGGCTGGTGATGCCAACGCTAATGGTAAGCGAGATGCAGAAGAAATGGTTAAGACAGAAAATGCTGTATTCGGTGGTGATCATTGGGGTATTTACAATGAGTGGGGACAAAAAGAAGTAGGTTCTGCTGATGACCGTACAATTCAGGATGAATTGGATAAGTTAGTTCATAATTTTGGTATGGAATATTGGTATTCAACCTATTTTGCATTAAGAACTGGTTATTATTATGATAAAACGGGTAAAATTTCTAATCCAACCTTTGGTGTGGGTTTACGTTTTTCTAACTACGGATTTGATTTTGGGTATACATCTGGAGAACCTGGTCACCCTTTGACCAATACGATGCGGTTCTCCATAAATGTTCAGTTTTAATCTGAATTTCATATGAATAGAGCCATCATTTGCAGATGGGCAGTTGCCTTTCTGCTTTCCGCATTTTTATCTCTCAGCGCGAATGTCTTAGGTAACCTGAAGGTTGCTGTCATTCGTATTTCTTTTCCATCGGATATATATCCTGGTGTAACTGGTAATGGCGATTATTTATATGCGAAACAAACTATTGAGTGTGGTAATTATACAATTGATGGACCTCCTCATGATAAAAACTATTTCGAATCTCACCTTGCAGCAGTTAATAATTATTTCCGAAGCGTTTCCTATGAAAAATTTAGGTTGGATATAATAAACTCAACTGTATATCCGCAAAAAAATCAGTCAAGTTATGTAATCCAAAAGCCCATGAATTATTACCATGAATTAGGCGAAGAGGATGTGCATGAAAAACGAATCACTGAACTTTTAAATGAAGCTTTGTTAACGGCATATGACATTGATCAGATTGATTTCAGTATTTATGATTTGGTAGCTGTTGTCCACCCGGGTGTAGGTCAAGATTTTAAATTACCTTTTTTAGATCCAACACCAGAAGATATTCCATCGACCTATGTGGATAAAGATATGGTAAATACTCACCTAGGCGGACCAATATTTATAGGCGGCACCACCATTTCCCATGGGATTATTCTTCCAGAAACGCAAAACCATCTTTTTTACGATGAATCCCTTTTTAATCAATTGTCAAACCCATGTGATATTCAATACAGTTTGACTGGCACCATGGCCATGATGATCGGATTTGCTGTAGGTCTACCGCCATTATGGGATTTGGAATCAGGTCAATCAGGTGTAGGTATTTTTAGTCTGATGGATCAAGGATCAAACAATGGACGCGGCATCATCCCCGCACCGCCAGATGCATGGACAAGAATTAATGCTGGCTGGGAATTACCAACTGATATCAATTATAATGAACTTGTTCAGCTCGATGATCGAAGTGCCAACCAGATTGCAAAAATTTTCATAGGTGAAGATGAATATTTTTTAGTGGAAAATCGAAATAACTGGATTCGGGATGGTGTTAGCATGGATTCGGCCCGATACACTGTTTGGGAAAAAACTGATGAATATCCACCATTAATTAATGTCCTTATGGATTCTGTAGGTGTGAAAAAAAATGAATATGGTGTTATTACGGAAATTCCCAATTATGATCTGGGCTTGCCTGGATCTGGATTGCTAATCTGGCATATTAATGAAAAGAAAATTCGTGAAGGGATGGATTCATTTTCTATTAATGCCAATCGAAAGCACCGTGGAGTGGACCTTGAGGAAGCTGATGGGGCCCAGGATATTGGGTATATATCGAATTTATTAACAGACCCTTCATCCGGATATTGGGGAGATATGTGGTTTGCTGAAAACCAGGAATACTACCGGGCCAACGCAGAGGGAAATATGAATTTTTCATCTTTTACCTATCCCAATACAAAATCCAATAGTGGCGCCAATACAGGTATTAATATCAATAATATTTCCCAATCTGGCAAAACCATGTCCTTTACACTTTCTTCCGGCTATGATATAGCATTTTTCATGGATGAAAATAAATCCATTCTCTTTCAGTGGGACGTGGATGGAGATGGTGATTTAGACTTTGTAGGTGAAGGCGATTCCCTTTGGTGGGGAGATGACCTGGAGAAGGTGACCGCATTCTACAAAAATATGGGTGATAATCTGCAAGTCTGCGTGGCACAGAATGCAAATCCAACTGCTTTAGCCACTGTAAGAAAAGTTGGCGATAATCAGATTTTTGAATGGTTTGAATATGATAGAACTCAAGGAAGTTTTATAAGAGAGTGGGAAAACGTAAAAAAGAATACCTTATATGTAAACTTACTTAAAGCGGATGGGGCAGAGAAAAGAATTGTTTTTAATGATGATTCACTTTTCTTACAAATAGATGAAAATTCTCTCAATCCCTTTGAGGGCGATATGGACCAGTTTTCCTATTCGTCTAACCAAATGGGAAATGTGTTTTTATATCCTGATCGTATAACCCAAGGACCAACACGTAATCATTATGGAGAATTTGAATCTGTTTCACTTATCGATATTGAAAGTGACGGTTTTATTGATATCCTAGCAACTGATCAAAATGGTACGATCCATGCATTTGATCTGAATTTTTATTATAAAAATGGTTTTCCAATTGAAGCCGATGCAATTGGGTCGGTATTAGGTATTGATTTAATAGAAGATGATAAACCAGAATTGGTTTATCAAACATCAGATGGGAATATTAGAATTTTAGACCATCAAGGTATTGAGAAAGATCGTATTTCTACAGGTAATAAATTGACGGGTTTGGGGACTTATGGGGGTAGTCATGCAATCATTACAACCAACCAAGTTATTAAATATAAAAAAGATACGTACGGTTTAGAGAATGATTGGAAATATGTATACTCGTCTCCTGATTATTCTCGATACACTTCAGTTCCAGAAGTATCTTCTAAATACAACCCCTATCTACTTAATAATGAATTGTCTTACGCTTACCCCAATCCGAGTTACGGGAAAAAGATAATTTTTAGAATTCAAGTTGGTGTGGCGGAATCAATAGATATTAATATTTTTGATATTGCAGGATTTCCAATTGAATCAAGAAGTATGAGAATAAAAGAAAAGTTTTCTATACAGGATGACAACGACCCATTTACGAGTGTTTTTGAAATGCCTTGGGATTTATCTAATATTGAATCTGGTGTTTACTTTGCGAGAGTGGTCGTAAGCAATGAAGGAAAATCCGAAGAAGAAATCATCAAGGTGGCTGTTATCAAATGAGAGTAATTCATTTCGTTTTATGGATATCCTTCATTGTTGGGCAAGTGCAATATAACCATCCAGAACTGGATTGGCAGTCTATTGAGACTGACCATTTTCGGATCCATTATTATTCACAGACTGAACAATCTGCCCGAGAAGGGGCCTATGTGGCAGAGCTTATTTATCCCTTTGTTACAAATTTTTATCAATATGAACCTTTTGATAAAACAGACATCGTTTTTACCGATACAGATGATATATCCAACGGATCTGCCTATTTCTATGATAATAAGATTATCATCTGGACAAGCCCTTTGGACTATGAACTGCGCGGGTCTCATCGATGGCTTCAGAATGTGGTTACACATGAGTTCACCCATATAGTATCAATCCAGCGTGCCCAAAAGTTTGGAAAATCCATACCCGGCGGGTATTTACAATGGATCGGATATGAAAAAGAAAAACGCCCTGACGTACTCTATGGCTATCCTAATACACTTGTAAGTTATCCAATTCCGGGAACTTCAATACCACCTTGGCTTGCAGAGGGCGTGGGTCAATTCATGTATCCCGGTGCTGACTGGGATAATTGGGATTCCATCCGTGATATGATCTTACGAGATCGCATTCTAAAAGGGAATATGCTTTCATGGACGGAAATGAACACATTTGGCAAAAGCGGAATAGGGAATGAATCGGTTTACAATGCTGGATTTGCCCTTTCCCGGTACCTCTCACTGAAATATGGTCCAGAGTCTCTGGAGGGTATCATGGCATCCCTTAGTAAGCCAATGAATTATTCAATCAACACTGCCATCCAAAATGTCACAGGAAAGGATGGCCGAACCATCTATAATGAGTTTGTGAACGTCTTGAACATTCGTTATGAAACATTAAGCCAATCGATCATGGATCATGAAGAAAAAAGGCAGATCATTGAGCACAAAGGTTCAGCAAATCTATTTCCAACTTGGAATGAAGATGGGACAAAGATCGCTTATATTTCCAATCAAGATCACGATTATTTTGGTAGCACAGATTTATTCATTTATGATATGACGGATGGATCAGTAAATAATATCGTTGAAGGAGTATATTCAAAGCCAACCTGGCATGGGGAAAATATTATCTATTCGAAAAAGGCGAAAACACCTAACAAAGTAGGATCAAAGTATTATGACCTCTTCGAAATGGATTTTTCAACACAAAAAGAATATCGAATCACCGAGGATGCACGGGCTTTCTCACCAGTAGTTGGTTCGGACAGTACTATTTATTATTTAGCCACTGATGATGGCACTCAAAATATTTTTAAGATTGATCTTAAAACTAATTCAACGGAGCAATTGACAAAATTTAAAGATCGTGAAATCATTGGTGGTTTGAACTATGATACCATGAATAAACGGTTGATCTATGATATTACAATCAACCATTTTAAGGATATTCATTATTTGAATCTGTCAGATAGTACCAGTGGCAGTGTTACAAATAATGCATTATGGGATGAACGTCAAGCGGATTTTAACTCAGAAGGAATAATTTACAGTGATGATCGTTCCGGTATTTTTAATCTGTATTATATCGGTAAAGAGAAACAGGGATATGTGACTAACGTCATTGGAGGTGCATTTATGCCAGATATCCATGAGAGTGGGAAGATTGCTTATGCGTTATATGAAAATGGCGGATATAAAATTGCTATCCTAGATTCTCTTGAAATCATGGAAGATACCCATGTAGGATATACACCCTTGTATTTTCAGCGAAATAAAGATCTTTCTCCTGTCATCACACAAAAAAAACAATCAATATCCAAAAAATATCAGGATCATTTTCCACCCATGTTTACGATGCCAAGGATGACCATGGATTATGGCACCTTTAAGCCAGGTATATACTTTTATTCTTCTGAAATATTGGATAAAGCGTCTCTTATTGGTGGTGCATCTATCAATAGCTCACACGATTTGGATTTATTTTTCTTGTTTGAGTATAGGCATCTGTATCCCACTATATTTTTCGAAACATTCTACCTCAGTAGAAATATTGAAGAGAGAACTTCTTATTCAGTTTATAATCTTGATAATAATTTGAAATTTAGAATAATTGAATTTCATGGGGGTGTTCGGATTCCATTTTATGGGTCAAAGTTTGAATTATATGGAAGCTGGTCACAGTATCGTGCATCAATCAAAGAAAACGTTATCGGTAAACCAAAATTACAATCAGGAATCGGATATGATTATTTCCGTGGAAAAGAAACAGGAATAAATTGGTCGTTAGAACAGTATAAACGTCGGATTGACCAGAATATCAACCCCGTTGGATATGAGTTAGATGTGAATATTGGGAAAGAATGGAACCAATTCATTGACGGATTGGATCTATCCGAATCAGGAACTTTGATCTCCAATTTCAATAATCACAATCTTGTTCGTAATGAACTTAGTGGACGATATTTATGGGAGATTCCGAAAACAAATAGATGGACGTTCACTATCGGTGGAAAAATAGGGTGGATTGACAATGCATCTGTCGATTCTTTTTTTTACTTTTTTGCCGGGGGAATACCTGGAATAAAGGGATATCCATTTTACAGTCTAGCGGGGACAAATATGGTTATAGGTGATGCGGGAATTCGCATTCCTCTTTTTAGGGAAAAACATTTTTCCTTAGGATGGTTTACCCTCCAGCATAGTACCATTGGATTCTTTGGTCAAATTGGTGATGCATGGAATAGAGTAGAATCAAAATTAGATTACAAAAGGTCCGTTGGTGTTGAACTCAGATTACAAGGATATTCATTTTATAATTATCCAACATCGATCGGTATGGAGTTACATCGAGGACTTGATATGTTTAAAATTTCTATGGATGAAATTAACACTATCCAATATGGTGGCGAAAATCGTCTTTATTTCACAATATTGTTCGGATTTTAGATGAAGTGGGTTTCTGCATACCTGATTATTATTTCTATAAGTCTTGGTCAATTTGACCAATATAATTTGGCAAATTATCCTATACAAAGGAATGCGATTGAGATGCCAGTTTCTACCAAAGCAATGTTCAAATCATTAATATTACCAGGATGGGGTCAGGTTCAAAATAAAGATCCATTATGGAAACCATTGTTGTTTGCCGGTGTAGAAGTATTAGGGATATTTTCATCTTTTCGTTATGAAAATCGTGCAGAAAATATTCGTTTAGATTTTGAGGCATACGGTGATAATCATTGGGCCTTAGAACGGTGGTATATAAATACACAGAGAATATTTCCAGATCGTTGGAAAGAAATTATCGTTGGAACACATAAACTTGGATTAAAGATCGCTGGGAATTATTACCATACGGATCGATTGGCCGAATTAGTTAACAATTATGGTTGGTCAGAAATTGCTGTAATTCGGGATAGGGATTTTTATGAAAATATTGGTAAGTATGATCAATTTGTAGGCGGTTGGGATGACGAGTATGACGATCCATTTGATACCAATGGGAATTGGTTTACTGAAAAAAAAGGAAATGTTGAGTCGATAATGCTTACGAAAAGAAAAGACTATTATCGAAGCCTTCGTCATGATAGCAATTTACTGAAACATTATTCTAAGTATGCGGTAACGGTGGTGATGATAAACCACATTACCAGTGGATTCGAAGCAGCATGGACAGCAAATAAAAAAGCAAAAAAAATTCCAGAAATCAGTTTGTATTATAATCCGGTAAATAAGTGGGGAGTTGGAGGTGTTCAAATCAACTATGGGTGGTAAATTCACCGCTCAAAACTGATGGAAAGAACTCATTTGATGCGTGTTGCAACAAGTATTTTATTGTATACAGGTTTGCTGATTTCGGGATGTGCCAGCAATAAACCAGTTCGGGAAATCGATTATAATGCAGAGTTTGAGAATGGTAAAGCTGCATTAAATAAAAAAAAATATATCAGGGCACAAGAAAAATTTAATACCGTAGTTGTAGGTGCATCACATACTGAATTGGGGGATGACGCACTCTTTTACCTTGGAGAATCATATTATTATGCAAAGGATTATTTATTGGCTGTTGCTGAATATGATCGCTTGACGAGAAGGATGCCTTTCAGCCCATATGTAGAAATCGCCAGATATCGTATTTGTCAGTCGTATGTTACCCTTTCTCCAAAATTTTTCCGAGACCAAACCCATTCTGAAAAAGCTTTGGAAAAACTTCAAGAATTCATTGATGATTATCCCAATTCAAAACATATTGTTGCTGCCCAAGATGACATTAAAATATTGAGGAATAAACTATCCCATAAATCTTTTGAATCAGGAGTTTTATATATGAAAATGGAAGAATATAAAGCTGCCTTATTAGCTTTTAAACTAGTCACAGATCTGTATTATGATACAGATTACATTGATCAAACTCATTTAAAAATAATAGAAATTTATATTCACAGGGGAGAATTTGAAGAAGCTCGTAATCACTTTGAGTCAAAGCGGAAAAATATTGAAAATCTAAACATGGCGGATCTAGTAAATGCTTGGTTTGATCAAGGCCGTGTTTTTGATAGGATTGAAATGAAATGAAAACTTGTCTATTTGGCGGCACATTTGATCCACCACATTTTGGGCATTTAATTGTCGCACAAACTATTTTTGAAGCAGAACATTTTGACAAGATTGTTTTTATCCCTGCTCATACACCTCCACACAAAAAAGGTAAAAAAATATCATCGTTAGAACTTCGATTAGAAATGTTAAAAATTGCGATAAAGGATAATCCTAATTTTGAAATATCAGATATTGAAATCAAGCGCGGAGGGGTATCCTACTCCTTAGAAACTGTTCGTGACTATAAAGAACAAACAAAATTGTCACGGGATGAATTGTTTTATTTAATTGGAAGTGATTCCCTGAAACAATTCCATGCGTGGGAAAATCCAGAAGCTATATTAAAGGAGTGTCAATTAATTGTGGCTATTCGTCCTGGATTTCGTCCTAGCGATATTCCAAATTGGATTCTAGCTAAAGTCCAATTTGCCAATATTCCTCGAATTGAAATTTCCTCAAGTCAAATCCGTACTCGATGGATTGAAGATAAAACGATTCGATATATGGTAACACAACCTGTTTGGAAATTTATTAATGAGAATAATATATATTGATTTATTATAATAATGTTTTACAATCAGGTGGTCCACTATTTTTATCAAATTATCGACGTATTATACTGAATGACCCGATAGAGATTAGAAAAACATGATAATCATAAAAGATATAGTGATTCTTTTAGTTTCTATTATTGTAATTGGGAAAGGAGCAGTTTGGCTTGTTGATGCAGCTGCTAGAGTAGCAAAACATTTTGGAATTTCAGAATTGGTAATTGGTTTGACCGTAGTTGCTTTTGGAACTTCGGCCCCAGAATTCGGTGTTACAATTTTGGCGGCGATTCGGGGAATGGGTGATATTTCTGTTGGTAATATTGTAGGGTCAAATATTTTCAATTTGGGATTTATCCTTGGTGGAACGGCAATTATTCATAGTTTAAAAACAAACCGAACAATTGTTTTTAGAGACGGTATTTTTTTGCTTTTTGGTGGAATTTTACTATCCGTTTTTCTATGGGACTTGACCCTTAGTAAAATTGAAGGTATTATTCTTTTTACTTTACTTATACTTTATTTGCTTTATTTATATTTTAATAAAGAAACTATTGAAACAGAGGAGCCAACCCACGCAATGTATAGATGGGATCCAATATTGTTATTTGTGGGAATTGGATTGGTCATTGTTGGCTCCCACTTTTTAGTTGAATCCGCAGTTAACATTGCAAGGTTTATGGGTGTTTCAGATTGGGTAATCGGAGCTACCATAATTGCAGCGGGTACTTCTGCACCTGAGTTTGCTACATCCTTAACAGCTGCAATGAAGTCCCGTTATGGGATGTCGGTTGGGAATCTGATTGGCAGTGATATTTTTAACCTGTTTGGTGTTCTAGGGATAGCAGGAATTATGAGGAATCTTTCAGTAGGTCACGATGCCCACATAAATTTGATTATATTATCTTTCATGATTGCTGTTGTTTTAATATTCATGCGTACAGGTTGGGTTGTTTCTCGTAAGGAAGGAATTATATTAGTGATGATTGGTTTGTTGCGGTGGATTTATAGTTTTTCCTAATAGAAATCTTGTGCCATAATTATCACGGTGTATTTTATTTATCTATTGTTTTAACCTCGATTAAAACAGATTAGATTATTCCTATGATTCAACTTGATAACGTTTCCTATTCATACGATAAGGGCGGTGGTATTTCAAATGTGAATTTGAGACTCAATGATAGTGAGTATGCGTTTCTCATAGGACCAACAGGCTCAGGAAAAACTACACTCTTGCGTCTAATCTATATGGAATTATTTCCTCAGGTAGGAAAAGTTATGGTTGATAAATATAATTCAAAAAATATTAAACCTCGAAAAATTCCATATTTAAGAAGAAAAATTGGTATGGTTTTTCAGGATTATCATTTACTGAATGATCGAAACCTATTTGATAATATTGCATTAGCTCTACATGTCATAGGATTCTCAAAAGATGAAATTGTTGACCGGGTAACTGAATCAATAGAAGAGGTTGGATTAGAGGGAAAAGCCGATCATTATCCACAAGAGTTGTCCGGTGGAGAGCAACAGCGGGCCTGTGTTGCTCGAGCACTTGTTAAGGATCCAGAAATTGTCTTAGCTGATGAACCGACTGGTAATCTTGATCCTGTGACTTCATTTGAGCTTATTAAATTACTGGAAGAAATTAATCGAGAAGGAACGACCATCTTGATGGCTTCTCATAACTATAATTTAATTAAGGGCCGAGGGCATCGCATTATAGAGATTCAAAATGGAACTGTGAGGCAATCTTAATGGATAAAATGATGTTTCTTTTATCCGAGGGTATGAAAAATCTTTGGCGTCATAAACTAACTGCCTTCACAGCTATTTTTTCTACATTTTTGACATTAGCTGTTACAGGATCTTTGATTATTGTGAGTCAAAATACAAATAGGGTGATAGAATATTTTAGAGGTAAATATAAAATAGAAGTATTTTTTAATGATAGTGTGAAAGATGACCGAATTGTTGAAGTAGTGGAAGAATTCAAAAAAATTAATGGTGTACGGTCAACTACCCTAATTTCGAAATTGGATGCAGAAAAAATATTTAAGTCTCAATTTGGTGAAAATATTTTAGATCTTGTCGGATATAACCCATTACCAGCAAGCTGTGTTGTGAATCTAGTCAGGTATCAAACTTCAAAATTGAATGTAAATCCGATTATTAATCGAATTAAAAATTATCCCGAAGTGGATGAAGTTAATTATCAAGGTAGATTGATTTACCAAATTGAATCATATTATCAAAAATTCGTAAAGATTATGACCGCTGTTTTAATTTTCGTGTTAGGAATTTCAGTATTTATTATTTCTAATACAGTTCGTTTAACTATATATGCCAAAAAAGATTTGATTAAATCACTGTACTTAATCGGAGCGACACGATTATTTATAAAAATGCCTTTCATCATTGAAGGTATTTTTCATGGGCTAATTGGGGCACTTTTTGCATCAATATTACTAATAGCTGGGATGGAGTTTGGATCTGAAATTATTTTTTCGGTAACCAGTATAAAAATTCAATATAATCCGTTCATACTAATTGGAATCCTTTCTTCCATTAGTATTGTGATAAGCTATATGGGAAGTAGCAGGGCAATTTCAAAATTTATAAAGTAATTTTTCATTTAATTCCCTACTTGACTACTGAAAAACAAACCATCTAATTTTCTGGTCTATGTCAACGATTAAATTGCCAACTTTGAACAATCGGGAAGCCACTATTCTCACTGCAATTATTGAGAAGTATATTGAATCCGGTATCCCTGTATCTTCCGGATATATTAGGAAATATTGTGGATTGAATTTATCACCAGCGACTATTCGGGCCGTAATGGCTGCTCTTGAGCAAAAAGGATTATTAACCCATTTTCATACATCCGGTGGTCGTGTGCCAACAGATGTTGGATATCGCTTTTATGTCAATGCTACTCATGAGATTATTGCATCGTATGATCCTTTTTCAGATAATATTAAACAAGAGTTGTTAACTATTGTAAATAATGTGGATGAATTACTAAATGCAACTGTATTAATGCTTGCTAAAGTTAGCCGTATGTTTGGAGTTATATCGGTATCTGGTTACCAAAGAAGTATCCTTACTGATATTGAATTGGTTTCACTTGAAGGGAATCGTATGATGCTTGTATTAGCACTTGATACTGGATTAGTGAAATCAATTGTTCTCAATCTAGATTTAGATATTCAACCGAATTTAGTAGCGAAAATTACACAAGTTTTAAAAGACAGATTAATTGGTTATTCATTAAAGGAAATCCAGTCCACAATTAGAGTTAGGTTGAATGATATAGAGATGTATTCACATGAACTGGTACAAGTTTTGGTGAATGACTGTGAAAAATATTTTGATCTTAATAAAAATAAATCAATATATACTTCATCATACGATATATTGCTTGAACAGCCTGAATTTCAAAATTTAACCAGTTTCCAGCGTCTTTTACCGGCACTGGATAAAGCTTATTTAAATCAACATTTTCAAGAAAATTTCAATGCCCATTCAGGCCATACATTAATTGGAAAAGAAAATGAAGATGAACTATTAAATGATTGTTCAATTATTACAACAGAGTTTAACAGCGATATAATCAAAGGGAGAATCGGTGTATTAGGACCAAAACGAATACCATATTTGACTGTTCAATCGATTGTAGAAAAATTTGCGGAGATTATACAAAGTGCCCTCTAAAAAGAAGAAAAATATCTCCGAAACTATAAAGAAATCGAAGAAAGAATCAAAAGCAACCAAACTTAAAGAACAGATAAATTCGCAAAAGAACGATCTTGAAGATCAAAAGGATAAATATTTGAGATTAAAAGCTGAATTTGATAATTACCGAAGGAGAAAAGAAAAAGAACTAATCGATTTTTTAAAATATGACGGAGAATTAGTGATTAAACAATTTTTATCTGTTTTGGATGATTTAGATCGATTGGCAAAAGCTTCTGAAAAAAATGGAAGTAATAATAATGAAAAAATCAAAGAAGGTATTGATCTCATTTTAAATAAGATTAATAAGCGATTCGAGGAACTCGAAGTGGTATCTTTTACAAAACCAGGTGATATCGTAAATCCTGAACTACATGATGCACTTATGATGCGTACCGAAGATGGAAAAGATGAGAATGAAATACTAGAGGTTTTTGAAAAGGGATATCGTTATAAAGACAGGGTAATCCGACATGCTAAAGTTGTTGTAAACCAAACACCTTCATGAGAGATTTATACGAAATCATAGGCGTCGATAAAGGCGCAACAGATAGTGAGATAAAAAAAGCGTATCGAAAGATTGCTATGAAATATCATCCAGATAAAAATCCAGAGGATACCGAAGCAGAACGTAAGTTTAAAGAAGCAGCAGAAGCTTACTCAGTTCTATCGGATGACAACAAAAGAAGGCAGTATGATCAGTTTGGACATTCTGGTGTTGGTCTCGGCGATGCACCAGGTGGCGCTGGATTTCATGGCAATATGTCCATGGAAGATATTTTTAGCAGTTTTGGGGATATTTTCGGCGGTGATTTCGATCCATTTGGTGGAATATTTGGTAATAGAAGTAGAAGAAAACGTGTTAAAAAAGCTCGTGACCTGAAAGTCACTTTGAAATTGGATTATGTGGATATCGTTAAAGGTACTGACAAAACAATCAAAATTAAACGGCATGAAACATGTGACACATGTTCAGGAAGTGGTGCTCAGTCAGGTACAATGCCGACTTCCTGTAGACATTGTGGTGGAACAGGTCAACTTCGTCAAATGTCACAATCCTTTTTTGGCCAATCGGTAGTCGTAAAAGAATGTCCAGTATGTAATGGGTCTGGCGATATGATTGAAAATCCGTGTAAAACTTGTGGTGGTAATGGTATTCAGCGGAAAACCGTTGAAATAAAGGTTAAGGTCCCGGCTGGTGTTGCAGAAGGAAATTACATGACACTCAATAGGCAAGGAAACAAAGGTCCCAAAGGATATGAATCTGGTGATTTAATTATGTTTTTTGAGGAAAAAGATCATCCTGTTTTTACCAGAAATGGCGAGGATTTAATAACGGAAGTTCAAATCCAATTTTATCAAGCGGCTTTAGGATTAACCATTGAAATGCCCACATTAGAAGGCAAAGCAAAACTAAAAATTCCTGCTGGGATTCAAGCTGGACAAGTTTTGCGAATGAGAGGAAAAGGATTCCCTAAAGTAAGAGGATCTTCTCGAGGTGATCAATTAGTAAGAGTGCATGTGCAAACACCCCAATCACTTTCTCGAAAGCAGAAAAAATTACTTGAAGAATTATTATCATTGAATGGACAATCGGAACCAGTATTTAAACGGGTTGAACTGGATTGAAAATTGATTATAAAATTTTTGTTTAGTAAAATCTTGGTGAAAACAGCGAGAATCAATTCCAAAAAAGTATTAATATCTTCAATTAGAATAAAGTTGATATAATGTCAATTCTCAATGATGCACCTGTTAATTCGAAAAGAAAATTTTTCAGAGAAGACTATGGATTATTTAATTCTGTTGAAAAATAAGTGTGTATTTTAGAATAGAGGACTAAAGGAAATGTCTGAAAAAAAACGTTCAAAAAAACCTAAATCTGCCGCAGTAAAGAAAGATAAAAAGATAACAAAGAAAGTGGAATTAAAAGCCAAACAAAAAAAGAAAAAAATACCTTCAGAAATAGTAAGAAAAAGAAAAATATATTCCGACGTGTTGGAAATAGGTTTTGTGGTTGCTTTTTTATTTTTAATAATAAGTATTTATGTTCCTAGAGCTATTTGGGATGAAGAAGAAATTTTTGAAGATCAAAGCCGTTTTTATATGGAAAACATGTATGATATACAAAACTTTTACAAATCCCTTACAGGTGAATATAATCCAGATGGACTTTGGGTGATGCAAGTTGTGAATTCAGTTCGTGATTCACTTACTGGCGATTCAACATATTTAGGTGAACAATCAATTCAATTAAATAATCAGGAGTTTAGTGTTAATGTTCCTAAAGGCTACGATGTTGATTTTGACACAACATTTGGTTTTCCGATGATGCGTCGGGATACTATTATGGATACAACAGCAACCATTGTCATGTATTCAGAGGATTTATCACGTAATGACACATCTTATGTTCAGAAAAAACGCCTGAAAAAATTTACTACCGATTCGAACTTTGTTGCTGTGCTAGAAGAAGTAGCTTCTGAGCGTGTCGAAGTTGTGAACTATTACAATTCTTATATGCCGGATTCTTCTATGTATTTCTGTCCGGTTACACAGAAAGCATATTTAATTTCAATCAAAGATGAGGGGAATGTGGTAAGGGTAGATAGCCCTATCGAAGAAACAGTTGTGCGAAAGCGATATGCTATATTCGCGTTTAAAGCCGACAACCATGGTTTCGTTGATGATGGTACAAAAAGTTGGGACAGGTAATTACTTATAAGTGATCCATCTCTCCATATCGGATAGCCATCTATTATGTGCTCAATGGACACAAAAAGGTGGTCGGCCATTACTGACTTCTTTCTCTTATAAAACACTTCCAAGATCATTACGATTATTACAAAACTCTGAATCTGAAATTATTTCAGTTTTAAATGCCGGATTGCATTTAATTCGTGAAGATATACCTTTTGAGGGCGAAAAAGTATATGTAACCATTCCGAATGAATATTGTAAGTCCGTCATTGTTCCGATTGAAGCGGATATGACAGAAAATGATGGGTGGGAATTATCTCTGTGGAGTTTAAAACAGCGCTGGCATTTTGAAAAGCCATGTGAATATTTTGGCAGATCATTTGAAGGCAAAACAAAATCTGTTTTTGCAACTCGTGTTTCGACTATTTATAGTGAAACTATAAAACTCGCCATTCAGGAATTGGGCGGAGAGCCAGTATGGATGGGTACTGAATCCAGCGTATTTTTTGCTTTAAACCCTGACAAAGGATGTACAGTATTTCACCTCGAAAAAAATGGCTATAGATATTTTCACTTTTCTAAAGAAAGTTTTCAAAATGGAAAAGCCCGATACATTAATGGGAAATGGAAGCTCAATCCCATTGTTGGTTCTACTTCTAATAAAGAAGTTTTCAAAGGACGTTTAATCGTTGCGGGAAAATTGTCCGATAAAAGAAAAGCTAATTTCAAAGGACATAGAATTAAACAAATGATTGCTTTGGAAGGTATTTCAGTCGAGGGTAACATTATTCCGAACAAAGTAAAAGAAGATGATCTTTATACCACAACAGCTATTGCTACCGGAACAATAGAAGGTGTTGCACTCAATTATTTTGACAATCCCGGACTTCAACAATATCGATATGAAAAACCTGTAATTTCTGAAAAACCAAAAGCTGCATCAGCAAAAAAAGAAAAAAAGAAAACAAAAAAAGTGAAACCAAAAGTCAAGCGAAAAAAGAAAAAAATAAATATTCTTAAGCCAATATTATATATGTTTTTCTTTATGACAATAGGTATCATGCTAACCTATGATCAAAGGCCGGAGTTATTTGATTTTCTTTCAATGTCTAATTTGGAAAAGTTCCCAATTGTAGACCAAGAGATAAAGGATGAGATTGTGTCTCAAGTCGAAGTTGAAATTGAGAAGCCACCTGTTGAAGGTCCCAAATATTTAATTGAATCTCAAAGTTTGATTTCGACTGTAATCCATACACTTGATATATTACAGGATCATCAAATACTTTTATTATCTATAAGCGATGGCCAGATGGATTTGGAATTGATTGGTAATAAAACAATGGATACGCCTATTGATACTTTGGGAGATGTATTGAATTATTCACTACGGCAAGTAAATGGAGATAAACAGTTTAAACATGGTTATCTTGTAAATTATCGACCTGTCGATATTATAAATAATCAATCTGAATTAACTCTTGGAAAATTTCAATCTTTCGTTTTAGAAATGAAAGATTCATTCATAAAAGTACTCGACCCGATTGAACGGGGTAATAATATCCAGAATCCAATTATTGTCCGAATTAGTGGTGTAAATAAGATAAAGCAGATGTTATCTGAATTATATACTGTTGGTAATAATGTGGCTTTGGAAAAATTTGTATATACCAATAATTTGGACGATGCGAACCCAACATCCGTTTTTTATATATCCCTTTATTTTCTCAATACTGAACCAGGATAGTATATGCAAATTCAGGCTGGGCAATATAAAGGCCGTCGAATTAAAACAGTTGCGAATGCGCCATACCGTCCGTCAACATCAGTCGTTCGGAAAAGCCTCTTTGAGATTCTTGGTGATTTATCAGGGAAAAATGTCCTAGATCTGTTTGCAGGTTCAGGAATACTTGGATTTGAAGCGGCTAGTAGAGGTGCCGAATCGGTTACTTTTGTTGAATTGAGTATGCGTGTAATATCTCTGTTAAAAATAAACGGATCATTTTTTAAGAATACGGAGTTTCATTATTACAGAACAGACGCGTTAAAATTTTTGAATAAATACAAAAGTTATGATTTAATACTTGCTGATCCACCTTATCAATTTGCCGAAACAGAATTAGTAGCAAAAAAAGCTATAAACCGAATTAATCGTAATGGGTTTTTAGTCCTTGAATCTTCACCTAGGGAATTCTCAATTTCGCCAACACGTGTGAAGCAATACGGCGACACACAACTGACTTTCTGGAAAAAAGAAATATGAGAACCATAATATATCCTGGTACATTTGATCCGATACACTGTGGCCACATTGATATCGCTGAACGAGCATCAAAATTATTCGATAAACTTATTTTTGTAGTCGCGGATAATGCAGAAAAGAATACCTTATTTACCACTCTTGAGAGAATCGATTTGATTTTGAATGCAACAAAACATATTGACAATACTGAGACATATTCAACCGATGGATTGGTAGCAGATTTTGCAAAAGAACATAAAGCTGTAGCGCTAATACGCGGATTAAGACATGTATCCGATTTTGAATTTGAATTCCAGATGGCAACCATGAATTATCATCTTAATTCGGAAGTGTCTACTTTATTGATGGTTACCAAGGAAAATTTTATACATTTAAATTCAAGTATGGTTAAAGATATTGCCAAACACAAAGGCGATATATCATCTTTTGTCCCTGTAAATGTATTAGAAAAATTGAACGAAAAATTTCATCATAATTGATTTTCTTTTAGTTCGGTAACTTTACCGAAGGTAATAATTTTTTAAATTTTTAAATTCTATTTCTATTTTTTAGAAATTATCAACGCTTATGCCTACATATGACTATATCTGTAAAAAATGTAACCAAACATTTGAATATTTTCAAGCCATGTCTGATACGCCGCTTGAAAATTGTCCAGAATGTCAAGGGAAAGTACGTCGATTAGTCAGTGGAGGATCTGGGCTTATTTTTAAAGGAAGTGGATTTTATTACACTGACTATGTAAAAAAAGATTCATCAGAAAAGAAGGAAAAATCAACAGATAATAAAAATAGTAAGAAAGAACAGAAAAAAGAACAAAAGAAAGAAAGTGCTAAATCTTGAGTAAAATGGAAAACGGTGAAAAAATTACATTTTTTAAAGAACAATTGGATGTTCCTAAAAATCCTATTATACCATACATCGAAGGTGATGGGATTGGTCCTGATATTTGGCATGCATCTCAAAAGGTGTTTAATGAAGCCGTAGCAAAAGCATATGACGGAGAAAAAATTATTGTATGGAAAGAAGTTTTAGCTGGAAGAAAAGCGAATGAAAAAGTTGGTTCCTGGCTGCCTGATGAAACGCTGGATAGCATTCGGGAATACTTAATTGCCATTAAGGGACCTTTAACTACACCAGTTGGGGGAGGAATGCGTTCCCTTAATGTATCTTTGAGGCAAATCCTTGATTTGTATTCGTGTGTGCGTCCCATAAGATGGTTTGAAGGGGTGCCATCGCCAGTGAAAAAACCAGATCTGGTAGATATGATCATTTTTCGTGAAAATACAGAAGATATCTATGCTGGAATTGAATGGATGCAAGGTACAAAGGAAGTGGAAAGAGTAATATCATTCTTACAAGATAAAATGCTTGTTAAGAATATCCGCTTTCCTGATACATCATCTATCGGGATAAAACCTGTTTCAATTGAAGGTACTGAGCGCATCGTCCGTGCTTCCATGGACTATGCTATTGCCAATAAACGAAAAAGTCTCACCATAGTTCATAAAGGAAATATTATGAAATATACCGAAGGTAAGTTCAAGGATTGGGGTTACGAGTTGGTGAAGCGTGAATATGGTGCAAAAGATTATAATGGTGGCCCTTGGCAAGTTGTTACCAATAATGGTACGCAGCTTATAATCAAGGACGTGATCGCAGATGCATTTTTGCAACAAATTTTATTGCGCCCCTCCGAATATGATGTAATTGTTACACTGAATTTAAACGGGGACTATATTTCTGATGCGCTTGCTGCTATTGTAGGTGGCATCGGCATTGCTCCCGGTGCAAATATTAACTATACAACAGGACATGCTTTGTTTGAAGCAACTCATGGTACAGCCCCAAAATATGCGGGTAAGGATATGGTGAATCCATCTTCATTAATCCTCTCAGGTGTGATGATGCTTGAATATATGGGGTGGCAATCAGCAGCAGATTTGATTAATAAAGGGATTCAGGGTGCAATAAAATCAAAAACTGTTACCTATGATTTTCACAGGTTAATGAATGATGCCACGAAAGTTTCGTGCTCAGGGTTTGGTGAGGCAATCATTAAACATATGTAACAGATAATTTTATTTTCTATTATGTTCATTGATTATACAAAAGTAGAACTATACGCTGGAAAAGGTGGGGCAGGATGCGTTTCTTTCCATAGAGAGAAGTTTGTTCCAAAAGGTGGTCCAGATGGCGGTAATGGGGGAAATGGCGGCAATATTAGAGCGATAACGAACCCTAATCTTCATACTTTGCAGGATATTCGTTATTCAAGAATTTATAGGGCAAAAAATGGTACCGCAGGTTCATCTAGTTTAAAAACGGGTAAAAATGGTAAAGATATTCGTATCGAAGTCCCTATTGGTACAATAATCCGTAATATTAATACAAGTGAGATTGTAGCTGATCTTGTTGAATCAGACCAAGAGTTTATTATTTGTAAAGGGGGAATTGGCGGTAAAGGTAATGTGAATTTCAAATCATCCACCCATCAAACACCTCGATATGCGCAACCAGGCGTTTCGGGAGAATCAGGACATTTTGAATTTGAGCTGAAAATTTTAGCTGATGTAGGTTTAGTTGGATTTCCCAATGCGGGAAAATCAACCCTCTTGTCCGTCGTATCCAAAGCCAAACCAAAAATAGCTAATTATCCATTCACAACATTGGAACCCCATTTAGGCATTGTCAAATCAGGTGAATATAAATCTTTTCTTATGGCGGATATACCTGGATTAATTGAAGGCGCAAGCAAAGGAAAGGGATTGGGCCATCAATTTCTGCGTCATGTTGAAAGAAATAGACTTTTATTGTTTTTGATTGATGGTACTGAACAAAATCCGTTAACTGCCTTTGAAAGCCTTAAAAAAGAACTCAAATCATATAATGTGTCCCTATTAATGAAGCCATTGGTTTTGGTGCGTACAAAAGGGGATATCGTTATAGATATCGATCATGAAAAATGGGAGAATATTCCAGAATATCTAATGGAAATTTCCGCGGTAAGCGGTGATGGAATTCAAAAATTAATCCAAGAAATATCTAATAAATTAGAAGAAACATAATTCAATTGAAATATTTTCCCGTGCATAGAATCCTTTGTTTACGACTTATTAAATAAAGTAGTTTTTTGCTCAGTTATTATACTGAATTTCACATATTTGGAGAGGTGGCCGAGCGGCTTAAGGCGGCACCCTGCTAAGGTGTTTTAGGTGAAATATCCTAACGTGGGTTCGAATCCCACCCTCTCCGC